>SFLO01000088.1 GCA_004553405.1 Coriobacteriaceae bacterium | reverse complement strand
CCAGAGTATCTCACAGGCCTGCGACGCGCGCTGCGGGGCAGTTGACCCATGCGCTCGCGGGCAAGTTGGAGAGCCGCCATGACTGGTGCCCGAGCTTTGCGCCATGCCGGGCAACGCGCCCGCGGGCAAGTTGGAAAAGTCTCAAACCCTCTGGTAACCGTATAGCGTAAGATAGGCGCCGTTGTGAAGCTTGCGCGGCGCTGCTGCCGCTGATAGTTGGAGGTAACACCATGAGGATCTTCGGTCTGGGCATGCCCGAGCTGGTGGTCATCCTGCTCATCGTCTGCGTGATCTGCGGCCCCGCGTTGTTCAAGAAGCTCGGCAAGCGCGCCAAGTCTGTGGGCAAGGCAGCAGGCAAGGGCCTCGAGGACGGCGCCAAGAACGCCGGCGTCGACGTCGAAAAGATCAAGGAGGAAAACAAGGGCAAGACGGTCGCCGAGCGTGTGGAGGCCTTCCAGGACAAGGTCGACGAGCACCTGGAGTCCAGGCGCGACATCGATTTCGGCGAAGACGAGAAGCAGGCCTAAGAGGCTTCCTCTTCCCCCAACCCCTCAATGCGCGAGCGGCCCTACGGGGCCGCTTTTTTGCGCCCACTCGTGGGGAATGTTGGCTTTGGTTGCTGTTTGAGGGCGATTGTGCTGCTGTTGGTTGCTGTGTGGCGCGGAAACAGCAACCAACAGCATGTTTTTCCGGCTGAAACAGCAACCAAAGCCTCGCTTTTTCGAAGCCGCGGGCAGGCGCGAGGCCGGGATGCCGGCTGCGGTGTTAGGGCAGCAGGAGGGTGAGGGCGGTGAGCAGGGCGAGGAAGGCGAGGTTGTAAGCGCTGAAGACGGCCAAAAAGCGGCCGGTGTTGCCGGGGAGGCACCTGTTGTGCTCCGCCATGGTGATGAGGCTCGCGAGGCTTGCCACCACGGTGCCCACGCCGCCGATGTCAACGCCCAGCAGCAGCCCGCTCCAGTCCTGGGTGAAGGGCGCCAGCAGGATGGCGGCGGGGACGTTGGAGATGACCTGGCTGGCAAGCAGGCTGGGGATGAAGGCGCCGCCTTCGAGCACGCGCCCCAGCAGCTCCTGCACGGCGGGCACTGCCGCCAGGTTGCCGCTGAAGACGAAGAAGCAGGCGAAGGTGGCCAGCAGGGCGTAGTCCACGCGGCGCAGGGCCTCGCCATGTCCACTTGCGAGCAGGACGGCGGCAACGGCGATCGCGCCCGGCAGGTTGGGCACCAGCTTGAAGACCATGGCGATGACCACGGCGAACAGGGCCATGAGCAGGGCGAAGCCGCGCGCGTCGAGGCCGTGGGTCTGCAGGCTCGCACCCTTGAGCTCCAGGGGCCGTGGCCGCACCCCTGCAAGGCAGCAGGCCGTGATCATCAGCAGCGACGCGACGAAGGCCGGCAGCAGGGCGAGCACGAACTCTGCCAGACCCAGCTGGTAGTGCGAGAAGAGGAAGAGGTTCTGCGGGTTGCCAAAGGGCAGGATCATGCCGCCGAGGTTTGCGGCGAGGGTCTGCATGACGAAGGTGAAGAGGATCTTGTCCTGACAGTCGCAGGAGGAGAGCACCAGGGCGGAAAGCGGCAGGAAGGTGAGCAGTGCCATGTCGTTGGTGAGGAACATCGAGCCGAAGAAGGTCACCATTACCAAGACCAGCACCACCGCGCGCAGGCTGGCAAAGCGCCGTACCAGCCCTGCAGCCAGGATGCGGAAGGCTCCCAGCTGGCGCAGGCCGTTGAGCACGGCGAGCATGGAGAACAGGCACAGCAGGGTGTGCCAGTCGAAGTAGGCCGCATAGGCGGGGGAGGGCGGCACCGCGAGCATGCTCAGCAGTGCGGCCAGAGCCGCCACAAGCAGCACAGGCTGGCCCTTCAGCCAACGCAGCGCCCGCATGAGCACGCTGGGCGCGGGCACTTAGTCGACCACCAGGTCGACGGGCTCCACGTCCATCAGCTGGCAGAGGTCGTCGAAGGACATCTCGATCTGGGTGCCGATGCGCCCGCCGCTGAAGATGATGGTGTCGAAGAGCACGCAGGTCTCGTCGCAGTAGGTGGGGAAGGGCTTCTTCATGCCGATGGGGCTGCAGCCGCCGTGGATGTAGCCGGTGGTGGGCAGCAGGTCGCGGCTCTTGATCATGGCGACGGACTTCTCCCCGCAGGCCTTGGCCGCCTTCTTGAGGTCGAGCTCCTGGGCCACGGGGATCATGAACACGTAGTGCTCGCCGCTCTTGCCCTGGGTGACGAGGGTCTTGAAGACGTGGTCTGGGTCCTCGCCCAGCTGGGCGGCAACCTCCACGCCGCTCACGGCAGTGGAGTCGTCGTAGCTGTGGAGGGTGTGGGGCAACCCGGCTGCCGCCAGGATGCGCATCGCGTTGGTTTTCTCGAGTTTCTTAGCCATGGCTGGGGATTATACGCCGCCTGCCTCGAAGCGCAGAGCGTACTTGTCGCGGATGCGGGTGAGTTTGCGTACCCAGGGGGCGTAGAGCAGCAGCAAGAAGAGCTCGGTGGCCACGCTGTGCAGGATGTCCAAGGGCACGCCGGCCGCATAGGCCAGGGCGATGGTGGCGGGCTCCAGGGGGCGGACGAAGCCGATGATGTACCAGCCGTTGAGCAGTGCGCCGAAGACGAGCGGCGCGACGAAGCCCCAGGCGTAGACCGCCCGCGGGTGCCGCTCGAAGATGCCGCGCGCCGCTAGGGTGCCGGCCACGTAGCCGCTGAGGCCCCAGGCGTACATCTGCCAGGGCGTCCAGGGCCCCTGGCCGAAGAAGAAGTTGCTCGCCAGCGCAGCCAGCGCCCCCACCATGAAGCCGCTGCGCTTGCCGAACATGATGCCGGCGATAATGCAGATGGCGGTGACGGGCTTGAAGCTGGGGATGGGCGCGAAGAGTATGCGCCCCGCAGCGGCCAGCGCAGCCAGCACCACGGTGGGCATGACCTGCCGCGGCGCGGGCTTGGACTGCTCCCAGCCGCCCATGAAGACGAGCAGCGCCGCGCAGGCCACTAGGGCGCTGAGCAGGGCGGACTGCCCCAGGTCGAGCACCGCGCAGGCTGCAAGCGCCGCGGGCACGGCAATGAGCACGGGGACTTCGAGCGCTGTCAGCACGCGCCTCATGCTGGCTGCTCCCCGCCGCCCGGCTGGAAGAGGGCCTGGTAGAGGGAGTCGGGCACGGGCTTGTAGAAGAGCGTGCTGCCGAAGAACTCCCCGGCGGGCTGGGTGCAGGCCGCCTGCCCGTCGAAGAGCAAGGTGACCTCGTCTGCCGTGCAGGCCGCGAACGAGAGGTCGTGGGTGGCTAGGAGCACGGTGCGCCCCTGTGCGCGCAGGGCAGCCAGGCACTGCGCCAGCTGCAGGCGCGCGGCGGGGTCGAGGCCCTTGGTGGGCTCGTCGAGCAAGAGGAGGTCGGGGTCGGTGAGCTCGAGCTTGGCAAGCGCCAGCAGCTGCTGCTGTCCTCCAGAAAGGTCGTAGGGGTGCTGCTGCAGCGTGCCTTCAAGGCGGTAGCGCTGCAGGGTAGAGGCGACGTCATCGCTGCTGTACCCGCAGGCCTGCTGCCATTCGGCCAGCTCCTCTTCGACGCTGTCGCAGACGAAGAGCGCCTTGGGGTCTTGGGGCAGCAGCGCCTGGCGCGCGCTGAGGACGTTGCGCAGGCACCCGCGCTCGGGCTTCATGAGGCCGCTGGCGCAGCGCAGCAGCGTGCTCTTGCCGCTGCCGTTGCCGCCGATGACCGCATGGATGCTGCCCGCGGCCACGCGCAGGTCCATACCGCGCAGGATGAACTCGTCGCCGCGCTTGTAGCGGGCGTAGACGTCGCGCAGCTCCAGGGCTGCCTGGGCGCTGCCCGCAGCCTGGGCGCGGGGCGGCAGGAGCCCGGCTTGGGGCAGGGGGAGCTCCTCGCCTGCGGGCAGCGGGCGCAGGCGCCCCTGTTCCAAGAGGAAGAAGCTGTCCGCATAGGGTGCGAAGGCCAGGGGTGCGTGCGTGGCGCAGACCACGGTGATCCCCAGCTCGCGGTTGAGGCGCAGCAGTATGTGGAGGAAGTCCTTCTGGGCCACGGGGTCTAGCATGGAGGTAGGCTCGTCGAGCAGCAGCAGGCGCGGGGCGGTTGCCAGGACGCCGGCGAGGTTGAGGAGCTGGCGCTGCCCGCCGGAAAGCTCGCTTGTCTGGCGGTGGAACCAGCCGCCGATCCCCAGGAAGTGGCTCAGCTCGGCCACACTGCGGCGCATCTGCTCCTGCGGGGTGCCGAGGTTCTCCAGCCCGAAGGCGAGCTGGTGCCAGACGGTGTCGCAGACGATCTGGTTGTCGGGGTTTTGGGCCACGTAGCCCACGAGCCGGGCGGAGGTGCGCGCGTCGAGCTCGCCGGCGGGCCTGCC
>SFLO01000087.1 GCA_004553405.1 Coriobacteriaceae bacterium | reverse complement strand
GGGCTCAGCTAGCTCAGCGCTATCTGGCGGTACGCCGGGCATGCATCCATGAGCTCGTCATGGGTGCCTGTGCCCACCACGCGGCCGTCCTCGAGCACGACAATGCGGTCGGCGTGCATGATAGTGGCGATGCGCTGGGCCACGATGAGCAGGGTCCTGCCCCTCATCTGCCGGGCGAGGCCCTCCCTGAGCTTGGCATCCGTGCTGTAGTCGAGCGCCGAGAAGCTATCGTCGAAGAGGTAGGCCCGTGCGTCTGCCGCGAGGGCGCGCGCGATGGAGAGGCGCTGTCTCTGGCCGCCGGATACGTTGGTGCCTCCCTGCGAGACAGCCGCTTGCATGCCCTCCTCGCGCTGCTCGATGAACTCGCGCGCCTGGGCCACGTCGACGGCGGCGTCCATGCGCTGCTGGGGCATCTGCGGATCTGCGTAGCCCACGTTCGAGGCGACGCTGCCAGAGAAGAGGAAGGCCTGCTGGGGGCTGTATCCCAGCAGGCTCCTCAGGCAGCCCTGGCTCAGCTCGCGCACGTCGATGCCGCCCACGGTCACCGCGCCGCCCTGGACGTCGTAGAAGCGCTCCAGCAGCTTGATGACCGTCGACTTGCCCGATCCGGTGCTGCCGATGACGGCAGTGGTCTTGCCCGCCGGGGCGGTGAAGCTCACATGGTCGAGCACCGGGTCGCTGTCCGGGCTGTACGAGAAGCTCACGTCGTCGAAGGCGAGCTCGACGCCCTCTGCCTGCGCGGCGATCGCCTGCAATTCGGCATCGCGCGGGTGCGCGGGGTCGCTCACGGAAAACGAGGTCTCGAGCACCTCCTCGATGCGGCCCGCCGCCACCTCGGCGCGCGGCAGCATCACAGAGACCATGCCGATCATGAGGAAGCTCATGATGATGACCATGGCGTAGGTGATGAAGGCGATAAGGTCGCCGGTCTGCATGGCGCCCTGCTCGATGTGGTGGCCGCCCACCCAGACGATGCCCACAGAGACGAGGTTCATCACAAGCGAGAGCGCGGGCATCATCGTCACCATGGCGCGGGTGGTGAACAGCTGGGTCTTCATCAAGTCGCGGTTGGCTTCCTCGAAGCGCTCGCGCTCGAGCTCCTGCCTGCCGAAGGCCCTGATCACGGAGATGCCCGTGAGAATCTCCCTCGACACGAGGTTGAGCCTGTCGACCAGGGTCTGCATGATCTTGAACTTGGGCATGGTAAGCGCCAGCAGGGCCAGGACCACCGTGAAGACGGCGACCACGGCCAAGGCGATGACCCAGCCCATGGAGGCGTTGGTCTGCACCACCATGAAGATGCCGCCCACAGCCAGGATGGGAGCGTAGAGCACCACCCTCAAGAGCATGACGGAGACCATCTGCATCTGCTGGACGTCGTTGGTTCCGCGGGTGATGAGCGAGGCAGCCGAGAAGCCCTCGACTTCGGCAGGAGAGAAGGCCATGACCTTCTCGAAGAGCCTCTGGCGCAGGTCGCGGGCGATACGCGCACCCGTGACGCTGGCGATGAGGCCGATGGCCACGCTGCAGGCCACGAGCCCCAGGGCGAAGAGCAGCATGAGGGCGCCCAGGCGCATCAGCTCTGCCAGCGAGTCTCCCGCCTGTCCCACAGCGGCCATGGCGACCACGTTGTCGACGATCGCCGCCGTGTAGCGCGGCAGGGACAGCTCACAAAACGCCATGAGCAGCAGCAGGGCGAAGACAGCCGCCATCGCGGCCTTGTGCTGCAGCAGGTACTTCATCACGCGCATAAGGGCATGCTCCTCACATGACAGGGGGCCACCGCGCCAACGGCAGCCCCCTGTGGTTTCCTTGCTTGTTGAGAGCGATTGACCCTTCCACGATAGCGCGCGCAGGCCCCGGGCTTGCCCGCGCTTCGAGGAGGTCACCCAGCCGTCACCCAAGGCGCAGCCGGCGGCGCCCCTCCCCTAGTCCTGGTGGTAGCTGTCCCACAGCTCCTGCAGGGCGGGCATCGAGTTCTCGATGGTCTCGCGCGCGATGCAGTAGCTCATGCGCACATAGCCCTTGCCGCCAAAGCCGCTGCTGGGGCAGACGAGCAGCTCGTGCTCCTTGGCGCGCTGCGCGAAGGCGAGGTCGTCGTCCTCGAGAGCCTTGACCCACAGGTAGAAGGCACCCTGGGGCTCGACGTACTCGTAGCCGATCTTGCTCAGACCCTGGGTGAGGATCTCCCTGTTGACGCGATAGGCCTCCACGTCGCTGGGGAGGTCGATGCACTCGATGAGCACGCGCTGGAAGAGCGCGCTGCAGCAGATGTAGCCCAGCGACCTGCCCGCTCCCTGGATGGCGAAGGTGGTCTCTTCCACGTTGTCCATGAGGTTCGAGACGTAGATGTAGCCCAGGCGCTCTCCCGGCAGGCTCAGGGTCTTCGAGAAGCTGTAGCAGACCAGGGTGCGCGGGTAGATGCAGGGGATGTAGGGGACCTCGTCGCCATAGGTGATGGCGCGGTAGGGCTCGTCTGCGATGAGGTAGATCTTGGTGCCGAACTCGGCCTCCTTGCGGGAGAGCGCCGCGGCGAGGGCCTCGAGGTTCTCGCGGCTGTAGATGGCACCCACGGGGTTGTTGGGGCTGTCCACGATGATCGCCGCGGTCTTGGGCGTGATGGCCGCCTCGATGGCCTCGACGTCGAGCTGGAAGCTGGGCACCTGGCAGGGGACCTCGACGATGTGCGCTCCCGCCTGCTCGATCCAGGTCTTGTACTCGGTGAAGTAGGGCGTGGGGACGATGACCTCGTCGCCGGGGCAGGCCACGGCAGACAGGCAGATGGCCAGCGCCGCCGCCGCGCCGTGGGTGAGGTAGACCTGGGCAGGGTCAGCCGCGACGCCGAACTCGCGCTGGATGTGGTTGGCAACCGCCTGGCGCGCCTCGAGCATGCCGGGGCTGGGAGTGTAGCTGTGCAGGGCCACGGGGTCCTCGTCCATCAGGCGCTTGATGCACTCGGTCACCTGCTGGGGTGCGGGCACGCTGGGGTTGCCGATGGAGTAGTCGAAGACCTTGTCCTCGCCGATCTCTGCCTTCCGCTTGATGCCGTAGGCAAAGAGGCTGCGGATGGCGTTGGGGGCGCTTCCCAGCCCGATCATTCTCTCGTTGAGCATCGCGTTGCTTCTCCTCGTCTGTTCGAAACCGTACTTCTGCGAATAGCACGTGCGCCTATCTGCGAGGCCCCGCCCCCGGCTGGAGCCGGTGACGGGGCCGGATGCGCAGGGTTGCCGCGCGGGCTAGTCGATGACGCAGTGGTCGCCGTGGAGGTGGACCTTGTCCTCGGCGAGCTTGCCGATCACCCAGGGGTAGGCCTCGTGCTCTGCCGCGTGGATGCGGGTCTCGAGGTCTTCGAGGCTGTCCCCCTCCAAGACGGGCACCTCGCGCTGGTAGATGATGGGACCCTCGTCGTACTCCATGTTGGCCAGGTGGATGGTGATGCCGGTCACCTTGTCGCCCGCCTCGAAGGCGTCTTGGATGGCATGGGCGCCCTTGTGCGCAGGCAACAGGGCGGGGTGCAGGTTGACCACGCGGTTGGGGTAGGCCAGCAGCAGAGTGGCGGTGCACTTGCGCATGTAGCCGGCCATGATCACGTAGTCGACCTCGGCGTTGCGGAAGGCGCGCACCATGGTGCGCTCGACCTCCGCAGTGCTCTTGGCGTAGTCATCGGGGGTGAAGACCATGGTGTCGAGCCCCATCTCCTGCGCCTTGGCGATGCCCTTGGCGCGGGGGTTGCTGGCCACGACGCACACGATCTTGGCGTTGAGGCGGCCCTGCTCGATGGCTTCGGCGATGGCCACCATGTTCGAGCCGGTGCCGGAGATGAGGACGGCGATCCTCAGCGGCGTGTCGAGATCCCTCATTACCTGTACACGACCTTTCCCTCGCCGGCGATAACGGTGCCCACGGTGTAGACCTTCTCGCCCGTGGCCTCGAGCTCGGCCTGGATGGCGGCCGCGTCTGCCGGCTTGCAGATGACGCACATGCCGATGCCCATGTTGAAAGTCTTGAGCGCCTGCTCCTGGTCGAGGCCGGCGGCGTCGATGACGTACTGGATGATGGGGAGCACCGGCCAACTGCCCAGCTCGACCTGGGCGTCGAGGGTCTTGGGGAGGGCGCGGTCGAGGTTCTCGGTGATGCCGCCGCCGGTGATGTGGGCAACGGCGTGCACGGGCAGGCCCTTCTTGAGCAGGTTGACGATGCTCTTGACGTAGATGCGGGTGGGAGCCAGCAGGGCGTCCATGACAGAGGTGCCGCCCAGCTGCTCGCAGGGCGCGGTGAGCTCATCGAGGCTCTTGCGCTCGGTCACGGCACGACGCACGAGCGAGAAGCCGTTGGAGTGGATGCCGGTGGAGGCGAGGCCCAAGATGACGTCGCCCTCCTCGACCAGCTCCGGGCCGATCATCTTGGGGCGGTCGACG
>SFLO01000086.1 GCA_004553405.1 Coriobacteriaceae bacterium | reverse complement strand
GCGCGGTCCTCCACAAAGGGGCAGTCGACGATGATGAGGGTCTGGCGCTCGTCTTCATCGTAGTCGACGTGCGAGCGCTCTTCGTCGTCGAGCGCTGCGGCGGCGAATTCCGGCACCACGCCGAGCTGGGTGGAGAGCCACTCGCGCTCCTCTGGATTAGGGGCGACGACGCTGACCCAGCAGTCTTCCTCGAGGGTATCCACTTGGGTGATCGTACCGCCAACGAACTGATAGTACTCGATCATGTGAACACCTCCCGCGCGTGCAGCGTACTTAAGCGCTAATAGTAACCTCAGCGCCGAGCGTTGCACCCCCCCAACCCCGCAGAACGCCCAAGTTTTTCACGCCCCTTGCACTCCAAACGCACAGTGGCCCGCCACCGCGTGCAGCGGAAGCGGGCCGCGCAGGGCCAGGCGACAGGGTGCCTTAGCGGATGAGGGCCTCGACCTGCTCCTTGGGCATGGCGCCCACACCCTTGTTGACGATCTGGCCGTCCTTGACCACGAAGAGGGCGGGGATGGCGGTGATGCCGAACTTCTGCGCCAGGGCGGGCTGCTCGTCTGTATTGACCTTGCCCACCTTGATCTCCGGGTGCTCTTCGGCGACCTCCTCCACCACGGGGGAGAGCATCATGCAGGGGCCACACCAGATGGCCCAGAAGTCCAAGAGGACGGGCTTGTCGCTGTTGAGGACCTCGTGCTCGAAGTTCTCGGCGGTGATCGCGATGGCTGCCATGGCATGCTCCTTGCTCATAGAGGCGCCCCGCAGGGCGCGCTTGCTTGCTGTATGCGGGCCCAGCATAGCACCAGCGCGGCCCCGCGCGCCGCACGTGCGCCCGGTGTAGGGAGCCTGTTGGCTTGTTTGACGTTTCGTTACCTTCCGCGCATTGACCCTGAATCAAAGGCGCGTATTTTATTCCCTAGTTATTTCTAGGAATTACGCTGCGGGCACCGGGCCCGCAGCTCGCAAACCGCACGACTCCCGCGCACGGCACGAGAGCGCAGCAAGAGACAGAGGACGAAGATGAAGACCATCTACCTAGACAACGCGGCCACCACGCCGTGCCGCCCCGAGGTCGTCGAGGCGATGCTCCCCTACTTCACGGAGAAGTTCGGCAACCCCAGCGCCATCTACAACCTGGGCCAGGTGGCGCAAGACGCCATCCAGCAGGCCCGCAAGGACGTCGCAGGCGTGATCAACGCCGCCAGCCCCAACGAGGTGTTCTTCACCTCTGGCGGCTCCGAGGCAGACAACTGGGCCCTCAAGGGCGTCATGGACGCCTACAAGGGCAAGAAGGGCAAGCACCTCATCACCACCAAGATCGAGCACCACGCCATCCTGCACACCGCTCAGTTCCTCGAGCAGCAGGGCTTCGAGGTCACCTACCTCGACGTCGACAAGTACGGCCTGGTCAGCCCCGAGGCCTTCGAGGCGGCCATCCGCCCGGACACCGTCATGGCATCGATTATGTTCGCCAATAATGAGATCGGCACCATCGAGCCCATCAAGGAGCTCGCGGCCATCGCCCACGCCCACAAGGTCATCTTCCACACAGACGCCGTGCAGGCCTTCTGCCACGAGAAGATCGACGTCCAGGAGCTGGGCATCGACCTCATGAGCGCGTCCGGCCACAAGCTCTACGGCCCCAAGGGCGTCGGCATGCTCTACGTGCGCCGCGGCGTGCGCATCTCCAACCTCATCCACGGCGGCGGCCAGGAGCGCGGCAAGCGCGCCACGACCGAAAACACCGCAGGCATCGTCGGCTTTGCCAAGGCGGCCGTCCTGGCAGAGGCAGAGCGCGAGGAGCAGCACGAGCGCCAGGCCGCCATCCGCGACCACGCCATCCAGCGCATCACCACAGAGATCCCCCACTGCTTCCTCAACGGCCATCCCACCCAGCGCCTGGCCAACAACATCAACATCTCCTTCGAGTTCATCGAGGGCGAGGGCATGCTGCTGCGCCTGGGCGCCAAGGGCATCTGCGCCTCTTCTGGCTCTGCGTGCACCAGCGGCTCGCTCGACCCCAGCCACGTGCTGCTGGCCATCGGCCTGCCGCACGAGAAGGCGCACGGCTCGCTGCGCGCCACCCTGGGCCGCGACACCACCCTCGAAGACGTCGACTTCATGTGCGACGTCCTCAAGGACGCCATCGCGGGCCTGCGCGAGATGAGCCCCCTGTGGGAAGACTTCCAGGCACAGGGCAAGTAAACTAAGACCACGCACGCACGAGTAAGGAGCGTTACCCACCATGGCAATGAGCTATTCCGACAAGGTCGTCGACCACTACACCAACCCCCGCAACGTGGGCACCATCGAAAACGCCTCTGGCGTGGGCACCGTTGGCAACGCGGTCTGCGGCGACATCATGCGCATCTACCTGGACATCGACGACGAGACCCAGGTCATCAAGGACGCCAAGTTCAAGACCTTTGGCTGCGGCGCCGCCATCGCCACCAGCTCCATGGCAACCGAGATGATCATCGGCAAGACGGTCCAGGAGGCCCTGCAGGTCACCAACAAGGCCGTCATGGAGGCGCTCGACGGCCTGCCCAAGATCAAGGTCCACTGCAGCCTGCTGGCCGAGGAGTCCATCCACGCCGCGCTGTGGGACTACGCCGAAAAGCACGGCATCGTGATCGAGGGCCTCGAGAAGCCCAAGGAGGACGTCTACGAGGACGCTTCCCCCGAAGAGATCGCCGCTGCAGAGGCTGCCGAGGCCCGCGCCATGGCCGAAGAAGAGGAGAAGGAGGACTACGGAGAGTACTCCATCTTCTAAGCCGCGCGCATATCGCATGCAAACGGGGGTCCGCTTCTCAGCGGGCCCCCGTTTTTTTTGCGTGCGAGTTGGACGGGAATGCTTGGCTTGCGGCAGGCTGCGGCAGCTAGGCGTTGCGACGGTAGCGGCAGACGTTCCAGCGGTTGGAACCGTCGTCGCGCACCAGGCGCAGGGGGTCCATGGTGACGCGCCCGCTGCGACGGGCTGCGGCGGCCTCGTTCACCAGCGCGGTGAAGATGCACTTCATGTTCTTGCGCGCGAAGTACTCCGGGTGCCACTGCACGCCCATCATGAAGGTGCGGTTGGGCATCTCGACGGCTTCGACCAGGCCGTCTGGGCCGTAGGCGGCGGGCTTGAGCAGGGGCGAGAGCTCCTTGACGCCCTGGTGGTGCATGGAGTTGGTGGCCAGGCGCTCCATATCGAGCATCTCTCCGAGCTTGGAGTCGCGGATGAGCCTCACGAAGTGGCTGGGGTTGGACCAGTCGTCTTGCTGCCAGTGCTGTATGGGCTGCTCCGGCTCATCGTCGTCATGCAGGGGGAACTGGTCGTAGAGATCTTGGTAGAGTGTGCCGCCGAAGAAGACGTTCATCATCTGCATGCCGCGGCAGATGCCCAGCGTGGGGACATCGAACTTGTAGGCGTAGGAGAGGATGAGGCACTCAAGTTCCTCGCGCAGGGGCGTGGGGGTGTCGTTTTTGGGGTTGTGCTCGGTGGAGTAGTAGCGTTCTGGCGAGATGTCTGCCCCGCCGGTGAGCAGGAAGCCGTCCATGAGGGGGAAGAGCGACTCGTAGACGCGCTTGTCTGCCGTGAGGGGCAAGATGACGGGCGCACCGCCACACGAGGTGATGGCGTCGATGTAGGGGTTGCGCAAGACGAGGCGGTTTTCCTCGAGCTCTGCGCTGGGAACGATGCCGATGATGGGCAGGTGCGGGTTGGCGATGCGGGCGGGCGCGCCACCGGCCTGCTGCGCGGGTGCGGCTGCGGGATCTTGCACGGTCGTACTCCTCCACGTATTCCTAGCAACTCGCGCGGAATTATAGCGCCGCAGGGTAACACCCTTGTTGCATGCAACGGCAGCTGGCGGGCGGCTGGCTAGCCCACGAAGCTCAGGAACATCACCAGCAGGGGGATCACGGCAAAGCTCAGTAGCGTGGTGATAAAGGTGCCCTGGGACATCGCCTTGAGGTCGCCTCCGTACTGGAAGCACAGCAGCGTGCCGTTGGTTGCCACGGGCATGGAGCTGATGACCACGAGCACGCCCAAGAGCACGGGGTCGGTGACGAAGAAGTGGAAGATGCCCCACACCAGCAGCGGGGAGACGATGAGGCGAAAGAAGGCGCTCACCCAGATGCGCACGCTGCCGGCGAGCTCCTTGAGCGGGAGGTTGGCGAGGTTGGAGCCGATGATGAGCAGGGCCGCCGGGGTGGTCATGCCGCCGATGGTCGAGCAGGCCTGCGACAAAACCGGTACCTGGTGGATTCCCAAGAAGACCAGCACGATGACGATGACGCAGCTCAGCACCGCCGGGGTGAGGAAGATGCGCGGCGAGAACTTGGGTTTGGGGCGCTTGATGGCGCTGTCCTCCCCCTCCACGACGTCGTTGGACAGCCAGAAGGCACCCAGGGTGAAGACGAGCAGGTTGA
>SFLO01000085.1 GCA_004553405.1 Coriobacteriaceae bacterium | reverse complement strand
TCCCCACGCTGAAGTCACAGCGTCCCTTGTAGGCGCGGTAGCTGTCTGTGCTCATGGTTGTGGACCCCCGTTTCTGGCGACTGCCGCGGGCATGCGCCCCGCTTGGCGCCGCCGCTAGATGCTCTTCAGCTTGACGGAGCGCAGGACTACCTTGCGCGAGCTCTTCTTGCTGGAGCTGTCCTTGACGGTGGAGTACAGGTAGAGGGTGTCGTCGAGCTCGCCCGTGCGCACGGCGTAGTCGCCGTAGCTCTCCGAGCCGCTGGGCGGGTTGATGGTGAAGTAGCGCTTCTTGGCGGCGTCGACGAAGACGGTGCGGCTGGAGCTCTTGCAGAAGAGCCACCCGCTCACCCTGCCCGCCGGTGTGACGGGCGTGCGCGTGAGGCGCAGCCAGCTGCCGTCGCCCAGCGAGAGGTAGGTGCCCACGTTGGCGATGCCGTCTCCGTAGTCGTAGCCGGCGGGGATGCCGAAGGAGAAGCGCCCGTCGACGTAGGTGAAGGTGTTGGGCCTGAAGCCGTGGGGGAGGACCTGGCTGGCGATCACGCCGCCGCCCTGGATGGCGGTGAGCTGGTAGTACACGGTGCCGGAGGCCTCGGCGCGCGGCATGCACACGAGGGTGTTGCCGCTGGTGCTCAGGCCGGCGTTGAAGCGGCCGTGGCTGGTATAGGCGATGCCGCCGTTGGTTTTGAGCAGCGAGTCCTCCTGGGTCTTGCTGCCGCCCTCTGCGGGCTGGACGATCCAGTAGGCCTGGTTGGCCACAACCGCAATCTCAGGGGCGTCGTACTCGCCGTCGCCTTCGTCGAGGAGCACGGGCTCGCTTACGGAGGCGCCGTCTTCGGCGATGGATGCGCTGTAGACCCTCCACGCGTCTGTGAGGAAGTTGCTCTCAACCCACAGCAGGAGGCTGTCGCTGCAGCGCAGCTCGTGGAAGTTGAAGCCCTCGTCTTGGCCGGCGGGCTCTTCGAGCACGGTGCGCATGCTCATGGCAGGCAGCTCGAGCAGGGCCACGCTCGAGAGGGGGCGCGAGCTGGCGCCGGGCACGAGAACGGCGGCGCGCTTGCTGCCGCTGCCGAAGAGCTGGCTGCCGCGGGGGAGGCTGAGCTCCTCTTCGAGCGCGTAGAGCTTGGAGGGGTTGGTGACCTCCTTGTAGCTTTCGAGCGTGGTGACGGCAGAGACAGGCACCTCGAGGACGTCGAGCTGGGGGCCCTTGGAGCCGCTGCCGCTGCTGCAGCCGCTTGCGGCCACGGCGGCGCCCACCGCAGCCACGGCAGCCAGGCCCGCAGCGGTGGCGGGCACCTGGGTGAGCAGCTGCCGGCGCGTGATGGCAGGGGCAGCGCCCTCCTGGCTGCGGCTGCTCGCCGCCGCGGGGGAGGGCGCCGTCGGTGCTGCGTTGCTATGCTCGGGCTGGCGTGTCACGCGCTAGGCCTCGAGCGCCTCGCGCAGGGCGCAGGCCAGCTGGTCGGGGCAGCTGGTGCGCTTGGGGCCGCAGGTGGTGCCGGCGATGCGCTCGATGACTTCTTCGGCGGGCATGCCCTCGACCAGCTGGCCGATGCCCTTGAGGTTGCCGTTGCATCCGCCCAGGAACATGACGTTGTGGACGCGCTTGTCGTCGTCGAGCTCGAAGCTGATGGCGCGCGAGCACACGCCCATGGTGCGGTAGCTGTGCTGTGTCATTTAGAACTCCAGGGTTTTGAGCTTGTCGAACATGACGCCCTTGCGCTGCAGGAACTGCCAGGGGTCGAAGATCTTGTCCAGGACCTCTGCAGGGATCTTGCACTCGGGGTCGGCCTCGAGGCGCTCGCGGTAGCTGGGGCCGTCGACCGCCTGCTGGATGTCCTCCCACACCTGCATGGCGTTGCGCTGGACGACGACGTAGGCGTCCTCGCGGGTCATGCCGGTGTCGACGAGCGCCAGGATGCACTTGGAGCTGAAGATCAGGCCCTTGGTGCGCCAGAGGTTGTGGACGGCCTTATCGGTGTAGACGTTGAGGCCGTCGAGCATCCACTGCATCTTGCCGAACATGTAGTCCAGCGCGGTGAAGCTGTCTGCCAGGGCGACGCGCTCGGCGCCGGAGTGAGAGATGTCGCGCTCGAACCAGAGGGCGACGTTGTCGAAGGCCACCTGGGCGTTGCCCTTGACCACGCGGCTCAGGCCGCAGACGCGCTCGGCGGTGATGGGGTTGCGCTTGTGGGGCATGGCGGAGCTGCCCTTCTGGCCCTTGGTGAAGGGCTCTTCAGCCTCGATGACGTCGGACTGCTGCATGAGGCGCACCTGCAGGGCGATGCTCTCGAGGGTGGAGGCGGTGACGGCCAGGGCGCTCATCATCTGGGCGTGGCGGTCGCGTGCCAGCACCTGGGTGGACAGCGGGTCGGGGGTGAGGCCGAGCTTCTCGCAGACGTACTGCTCGACGAAGGGGTCGATGTTGGAGTAGGTGCCCACAGCGCCGGAGATGGCACCGGTGGCAGAGCATTCGCGCGCCTGCTCCATGCGGGTCTGCGCGCGCTTGAGGGCCCATGCCCAGCTGCCGAACTTCATCCCCCAGGTCATGGGCTCGGCGTGGATGCCGTGGGTGCGGCCCACGCAGAGCGCGTCCTCGAACTCGAAGGCGCGGCGCTTGCAGGTCTCGCCGAGCTTCTTGATGTCCTCGAGGATGATGTCTGCGGCCTGGACGATCTGGTAGCTCAGGGCGGTGTCTCCCAGGTCGGAGGAGGTCATGCCGTAGTGGACCCAGCGGCTGGGCTTGGGCTCGCCTTCGGGGATCTCGGCGTCGATGTACTTGGCCATGCAGGTGGTGAAGGCGATGACGTCGTGGTTGGTGACCTTCTCGATCTCGTCGATCTCTGCCACGGTGCAGTCTGCGTGCTTGCGGATCCAAGCGGCCTCTTCCTTGGTGATGCCGCACTGGCCCAGCTCGGCCTGGGCCTCGCAGGCCAGGATCTCGACTTCCTTCCAGATGTCGAACTTGTTCTCCATGGACCAGATGTGGCCCATCTCGGGTCGGGTGTAGCGACCGATCATGCGGGGTTCCTCCTCGAAACAGCGGATAGATGCCCGATATTCTACTCCGCACCAGCACAGAGGGCATGTTCGAGCACGGCGCAGATGGCGTGATAAGCGGCGCGCGGCCCTGTGAGGGGAGCATGGGAGCGCGCCGGTGCGGTGCCGGCTAGATCTTGCCCATCTCGCGGGCGCAGCTGCTGTACCAGTGCTGCCAGCTAGGCGGGCAGTAGATCTTGGCTGCCGCCTGGGTGAGGGCGCCCCCGTAGAGGTCGCTGCCCAGGGCCGCCACCACGGTGTAGATGCCGTCGCTCCAGCTCGAGAAGCTGCGGCCGCCGTAGCCCCAGGCGTTGTAGCTGGCAAAGCAGGCCGCTCCCTTGGAGCTTTCGACGAAGCTGATGGCGGGTGCCCAGCGGGGGTCGACGCCGTAGTCCCAGGCAGCGGCGGCGTATGCCTTGCCGGTGCTTGCAGTGGGGCTGCCGCTGAGGTAGGAGTTGATGCGCGGCGCCCACTTGCTCACGAAGGCCTGCTTGCTCGCGCTCCAGTTGACGTTCGAGATGCTGGCGTTTTCGGAGTCCTTGCTCGCAGAGGCGGCGTCTTTGTCGGCCTTCTTCTTGTCGGCCTTGGTCTTGGCCGCGGCCTTGGCTGCAGCGGCTGCCTCTGCTGCGGCGCGCGCCTCCTCGGCCTGGACGGCGGCGGCGCGCTCCTGGGCGGCCTTGCGGGCGGTCTGCGCGCTCTCGAGCGCGGACTGGGCGGCGCTCGCGGCGGCGTCTGCGCTCTGCTTGTCGGCTTCGAGCTTGGCTTTCGAGTTCTCGAGCTCGGCCTTCATCTTGTGGGTGCGCACGAGCTGCGCCACGTTGTGGTTGATGACGTAGTTGTAGTTGTCGATCAAAGCGATGGCCTCGCTGGGGGTGCGCGCAGAGAGGAGCACGGCGATGAAGCTGCTGTCGATGCCGGCCATCTTGTAGAGGGCCACGCAGCTCTCGTTGCTGCGGGTCTCCTGCGCGGGGAGCTCGCCTTCGAGCTCGCTGATCCTGGAGTTGAGCGATGCGATCTCTGCGGCGAGGCGCTCCTGTTCGGAAAGCGCGCTCTCGTAGGCTGCCGCGGTGCGCGAGACCTCTGTCTCTGCCTGCTCCACGGCGTTGTTCGCCGCCTCGGTGGCGGGGCTGCCCCAGGCTGCTGCGGGGATGCAGGACGCGGCAAGCGCGAGTGCCAGGGCCACCGCAGTCAGCGCGGCCGCCCACTGGCCCGCCAGGGCGCGTTGGGTGTCTGCCTTCAAATACGAATCCTTGCGTTTGGGTACATTTCAGGCGCAAAAGCGCAAAACTCGCAAGGCAAGAGGGTAGCGCAAGCAGCAAGCCCGCTGCAAATCCCCGCACAACCCCCACAATCCGCGTCGCTAGCCCCGCGCACCGTACAACCGCAAACTTCGGCTTTGGTTGCTGTTTTCGGGTGATTTTGGTGCTGTTGGTTGCTGTTTAACGCGAAAACAGCAACCAACAGCACAGTTTT
>SFLO01000084.1 GCA_004553405.1 Coriobacteriaceae bacterium | reverse complement strand
CGCATCGCGCCCAGCGGCATCCTGCTCGGCATCGACCAAGACGACATGGCCTTGGAAACCGCCGGCGAGAGGCTGCAGGGCACGGGCCTCGACATCGCCCCCATCCTCCTCAAGGGGAACTTCGGCGACATGGACCGCCTGCTGCTGCAGGCGCAGGTCCCCGGCGTCGACGCCATCCTCTTCGACCTGGGAGTGAGCTCCCCCCAGTTCGACTTCCCCGAGCGCGGCTTCTCGTACCGCGAGGACGCGCCCCTCGACATGCGCATGGACCCGGGTAACAACACCCTCACCGCAGCAGAGATCGTCAACACCTACAACGAAGCAGATCTCGCCCGGGTTCTCCGCGACTACTCAGACGAGAAGTGGGCGGCGCGCATCGCCAAGTTCATCGTGGCGCAGCGCGAGGAGGAGCCCATCCTCACCACCTTCCAGCTGGTCGACGTCATCAAGCGGGCCATCCCCGCCAAGGCGCGCCGCGAGGGCGGCCACCCCGCCAAGCGCAGCTTCCAGGCGCTGAGGGTCGAGGTCAACCGCGAGATGGAGGTATTGCAGCAAGCCCTCGAGGCAGCGATCCGCTGGCTCAACCCGGGCGGCCGCATCGCCGTCATGTCATACCAGTCGCTGGAGGACAAGATGGTGAAGGAGGCCTTCCGCAGGGCCGCCAACCCCTGCACCTGCCCGCCGGAGCTCCCGGTGTGCATGTGCGGAAAGAAGCCGGTACTCCGCGTGATCACCCGCAAGCCCGTCAAGGCGAGCAAGGCGGAAGTCGAAGAGAACCCCCGCGCACACAGCGCGGTGCTGAGAGTGGCCGAGAAGCTCTAGCCCGGCCAAGACGAAGGGAGAGCCATCATGGCGCAGGCAGCACGCCGCAACAGCTACGGCAGCGTGTACGCAACCCGCGGCGGGGTCTACGGCACCAGCGCCCGCCAGCTGAGCCAGGAGGCCCCTCAGCAGCAGCCCCGCGAGCGCTACACCGTCATCCCCGGCCAGAACAAGAGCGCCGAGCGCGCCGTCGCGCTCTCGCCCGTCGCCATCCGCGGCTTCAAGTTCGCCCTGGCCGCCCTGGCCGCCCTGGCCCTCATCTGCAGCGTCCGCGTCTTCCTGTCTGTATCCACCGTGCAGGCGCTTGAGGCGTCCGCCTCGCTGCAGACCCAGATCGAGGAGGCCCGCGCCGCCGGCAACGACCTCGAGATCCGCCACGCGGTGCTCTCCAACCCCTCCTCCATCCAGAAGAAGGCCACCCGCCTTGGCATGAGCGCACCCAAGACCACCGAGCGCATCACCGTCGCGCTGCCTGCGAGCACCCAGCTCAACGCCGCCGGCTCCATCAGCGTCTCCGCCACCCTCAAGAGCGTCCAGAACTCCGCCCTGGGTTCCTCCAAGTAGGCGCATGCCCGTGGCAGGAAGGGGCGAGAACGGGCGTGGCCGCGGCCAGGCCCCAGACAAGGGCTTCAACCGCGAGCTGGTCATCCTGGGCATCTTCGCCCTCGCCGTGGTCGCCATCTTCGGCGGCCTGTTCAAGCTCTGCGTGATCGACGCCCCCTGGCTGAAGGAGCGCGCCGAGTACCAGGCCGTCAAGACCACCGTCGACGTCGCCAAGCGCGGCACCATCTACGACCGCAACGGCGAGGTCATCGCCTCGAGCATCGAGTCGACCACCATCAACCTCAACCCCAAAGACATCGACTACACGGCCGCCGTCACAGACGCCGAGCGCGCCGGCCTGGAAGAGCCCCAGGCCGCCGTAGCCAAGATCCTCGAGCAGTACCTGGGCAAGGAGTACGGCAAGAAGTACAAGGACTACTACGAGATGACCACCCGCCAGGGCACGGCCTACGTGGTGGTGCAGCGCCGCTGCGACAAGGAGCTCGCCAAGAGCGTCAAGGAGGCCCTCAAGGAGGCCCGCCTCCAGGGCGTCTACTACGAGGCCGACTCCACCCGCGTCTACCCCAACGGCCAGACCGGCAGCCAGGTGATCGGCACCGTGGGCCTCAAGATGCTCGACCAAGACGGCAACATCGTGCCCGACGACCAGATCACCGGCCGCACCGACCTCAGCGAGGCCTACCGCGGCACATCCGGCCTCGAGCTGCAGTACGACACCCTGCTCGCCGGCGTCAACGGCTCGATCCAGCAGGAGAAAAGCGATTCCGGCATCCCCGTCGCAGGCGGCAGCATCGTGGTGAACAAGGCCCAAGACGGCGAGGACATGATCTGCTCGATCGACATCAAGCTGCAGCAGAAGGCCGAGAAGAGCCTCCAGAAGGCGATCGCCAAGTACAAGGCCAAGGGCGGCTCCGTCACAGTGATGGACGCCTCGACGGGAGAGATCTACGCCGCCTGCTCGCTCACCAAGAACACAGAGAAGAAGAAGGGCGATGACGACGAGCCCGACTACGTCTACGACGCCGGCAAGCTGTGGAGCGTGGCAGACTCCTACGAGCCCGGCTCCACCTACAAGGTGCTCACGGCGGCCTCTGTGCTGGCCAACAACAGTAAGGTGAAGACCTCCACCGTGTTCACCGTGCCCGAGAAGCTCAAGGTCTACGACCACACCGTCACCGACTCCCACGAGCGGCCCGGCACCGAGCGCATGAGCCTCGACAGGATCATCACGGAGTCCTCCAACATCGGCACCGTCCTGGCATCGCGCAAGGTGAGTCTGAGCGACCTCTACAAGACCTACCGCAAGTTCGGCATAGGGCAGAGCACCGGTGTGGACTTCCCCGGCGCGGCCCAGGGCATACTCGAGGAGCCCAAGGACTGGGACGGCGTGCAGGCTGCCAACATCACCTTTGGGCAGGGCGTGGCCGTCACCGGCATGCAGATGGTGCGCGCCTACGGCGCCATCGAGCAGGGCGGCACGATGCACGTCCCGCACTTCTTGGTGAGCCTGCCCAACAACGCCGAGAAGAGCGCCGAGTACGCCGAAAAGAACGGCACCACCAAGAAGGCGGCCAGCAAGAAGGTCTGCGACCAGCTCACGGGCATGATGAGGAACGTGGTCACCAAGGGCACCGGCAAGGCCGCCGCCATCAAGGGCCTCAAGGTGGTGGGCAAGACCGGCACCGCAGAGGTCGCCGGCTCCACTGGCGCCTACATCGAGGGCGCCTACATCGTGAGCTTCTGCGGCTGGCTGGACGACACGGACTGCGACCTGGTGTGCCTCGTGACCATCGAGCGCCCCAAGACAGACGAGGGCGGCGGCCCCGTTTGCGGCCCGGTATTCGCAGATATCATGTCTTTTGCTGCAAATCGCTACCAGGTTGGCTCCACGGAGGGCTAGGCTGGTCTCTTGAGCTTTTTTTGCAACGCAGCAGAGAGGGGAGACCATATGAACAGGAAGATGAGCGTCGCAGAGATACTGCAGGACGTGTACGTCGAGCCCCTCGAGGGCGTCGATGCTGGCATGGAGGCGGGCTCGGTCGAGTTCTCGTCGCGCGGGGTCGAGCCCGGCGCGCTCTTCTTCTGCGTGCCCGGCACCGCGGCAGACGGCCACGACTATGCGGCAGACGCCGTGCAGCGCGGTGCGGCGGCCCTGGTTGTCGAGCGCCCGCTGGCGATCGACGTGCCGCAGTTCCTCGTCTACGACGCCCGCAAGGCCCTGGCCCTGGGCAGCGCGCGCTTTTACGGCCAGCCCAGCGAGAAGCTGCGCCTGGTGGGTGTGACCGGCACCAACGGCAAGACCACCACCACCTTCCTCGTGGAACACATGGCCGCCGTGGCCGGCGAGAAGACGGGCCTCATGGGCACCGTGGAATGCCACGTGGGCTCCGAGGTGCGCCCCTCGCTGCACACCACCCCAGAGAGCCGCGACCTGCAGATGCTGCTGGCAGACATGGCCGGCGCCGGCGTGGGCGTGGCCGCGCTCGAGGTCTCGAGCCACGCCATCGACCTGGGCCGCATCCTGGGCACCCGCTTTGCGGTGGCTGCCTTCACCAACCTCACCCAGGACCACCTGGACTACCACAAGACCATGGAGGCCTACTTCCGCGCCAAGGCCGCGCTCTTCACAGACGCGCCCGTCGAGCGCTGCGTGATCTGCACAGACGGCGAGTACGGCCGCAGGCTGGCCGAGCTGTGCCGCTCTGTGGGCCGCACGCCTATCACCGTGGGAAGCGACGCCACCGCAGACGTGCGCTTGGTCAGCGCCGCCTTCGCCCCGCACTCCACGCGCCTCCAGATCGAGCTCGCAGGCCAGCCGCTTGCTGTCACCCTGCCGCTGGTGGGCCGCTTCAACGTCGAGAACGCCCTGGTGTGTGCCGGCATCGGCCTTGCGCTGGGTTACAGCGCAAGCATCATCTGCACAGCGCTCGAGACCGCGCCCCAGGTGCCTGGCCGCCTGCAGCGCGTGGTGGGCGCCCGCAACACAGAGCCCGGCTTTGGCGTGCTGGTCGACTACGCCCACACGACGGACAGCGTGGCCAAGGCCATCAGCGCCTGCAAGGCCGTCACCCCGGGCCGCGTGATCTGCGTCTTCGGCTGCTGTGGCGACCGCGACGCCACCAAGCGCCCCAAGATGGGCT
>SFLO01000083.1 GCA_004553405.1 Coriobacteriaceae bacterium | reverse complement strand
ACCGAATGGCTATGCCGCTCTTGTTGATAATCATCAGGTCATTCTCATCGGTCACAGCCTTGATAGCTACCACTTTTCCCGTCTTTTCCGTGATGCTGAGGGTCTTGACGCCCTTTCCGCCGCGGTTGGTTTTGCGGTAGTCCTCCACCAAGCTGCGCTTGCCGTAGCCCTTTTCGCTGACTACAAGGATGTTCTCGCGTTCAGTATCGTTGATGCAGACCATGCCCACGACTTCATCCTGTCCGTCCTCGTCGAGCACGAAGTGAAACTGCGTGAGCGAGACATAGCCCATGTCGCCGCCCTTGCAGCTGTGTTCGAGGAACTCGAGGATCTCTGCCTTCGACTCTTCCATATTCAGCGCCTTACCCTCCGTACGGATGACATCCCTTGAATTCTACCCGCTTACGCGCCGATGCGCTCTTGCACGAGGTCTGCAAGGCGGTGCCCCAGGCGCTCGGCCTGCTCCTGCGTCTGAGCCTCGATCATCACGCGGATGAGCGGCTCGGTGCCGCTGGGGCGCACCAGCAGGCGGCCGTTGCCCTCGAGCTCTGCCTCGACCTCTGCCTGCACGGCGGCGATCTGCTCGTCGGCTGCGTAGAGGGCCTTGTCTCGCACGCGCACGTTCACCAGGCACTGCGGCAGCTTGCGCATGATGCCCATGAGCTCGCCCAGGCTCTTGCCGCTGCGGGCCACGCAGCCCAGCAGCATGAGCGCGGTGGCGAGGCCGTCTCCGGTGGTGTTGCGGCTCAGGTCGATCACATGGCCGGACTGCTCGCCGCCGATGCGCGCGCCCAGCTCGAGCATGGACTCGAGCACGTAGCGGTCGCCCACCTTGGTGGCGACGACCTCGATGCCCTCGCGCTCCATGGCCTGCATGAAGCCCAGGTTGGCCATGACGGTGCCCACCACGGTGTTGGCGCTCAGGGTGCCGCGCTCCTGCATGTCCTTGGCGCAGATGGCGAGGATGAAGTCGCCGTCGCAGACCGTGCCGCCCGGCGCCACGGCCAGCAGGCGGTCGGCGTCGCCGTCGTGGGCCAGGGCGATGTCTGCCCCGCAGGCGCGCATGAGCTCTGTGACCGGCCCCAGGTGGGTAGATCCGCACTCGACGTTGATGATGGATCCGTCGGGCTCTGTGTTGATGGCGGTGACCTGCGCGCCCAGGCGCTCAAGGGCGAGCGGGGTGCTGGCGCAGGCGGCGCCGTGGGCGCAGTCAAGCGCGATGTGCATGCCGGCGAGGCTCAGGCCCTCCTCCTGCAGCGGCGCGATGTCGTGGGCGACAAAGCGCTCCACGGCGTCTTCGACCAGCTGGCCCGCAGGGGGTTGGCCCACTGGCTGGCCCAGCAGCTCCTCGACCACGGCCTGCATCTCGTCTTCGACCTCGTCGGGCAGCTTGAAGCCCTTGGAGCTGAAGAACTTGATGCCGTTGTACTCGGGCGCGTTGTGGCTGGCGGTGATCATGATGCCGCAGTCGAAGCCCTCCTCCACCGTGTACCAGGCAAGGCCCGGGGTGGGGATGACGCCCAGCAGCGCGGGAGCCGATGCCCCCTCTGCAGCGATGCCGGCGCGCAGGCCTTCCTCGAGCATGGGCCCGCTCACGCGGGTATCGCGGCCGATGACGATGCGTCCGCCCAGCTTGCGCACGGCGGCGCGGCCCAAGGCCACCGCCAGCTCATAGCTCAGCTCCTCGCCCGCAACGCCGCGGACGCCGTCGGTTCCAAACAAGCGTGCCATCGATAGTCTCCTTCTCGCAGGTGCAATGCCGGGGCAGCCGGGCTCCTCCGCCCGACCCGCAGCTAGTACTTGTAGGGGTCGCTGATGTCCTCGCCCGCGCTGATGAGAGCCACGTCGCGCGCGATCTCGGCCTCTTCGTCTGTGGGGATGACCAGCACCTTCACGGCGCTGTCGTCCGTGGAGATGATGCGGTCCTCCCTGCCGGTGACCATGTTGCGGTCCTGGTCGATACAAATGCCAAAGGGCTCCAGGCCGCGGAAGATCAGGCGGCGCGCGTAGGGGTCGTTCTCGCCCACGCCCGCCGTGCACACGATGCAGTCGACGCCGGCCAGCTCGAAGAGGTAGGCGCCGATCTGGCGGCGGATGGAGGTGAGGAAGATGTCGTAGGCCAGCTCCGAGCGTTCGGCGTCATCGCCACCCGCGGCGATGACCTCCTTGAGCTTGCGCAGGTCGCCCGTCACGCCGGAGACGCCCAACAGGCCGCTCTCGCGGTTGAGTATGGCGTCCATCTCCACGGCAGAGAGCCCCTCGCGCTCCATAATAGCGGTGATGATGGCGGGGTCGACGCTGCCAGAGCGCGTGCCCATCATGACGCCGTCGAGCGGGGTGTAGCCCATGGTCGTGTCCATCGAGATACCGTGGTCGATGGCCGCCAGGCTGGCGCCGCTGCCCAGGTGGCAGGTGAGCATCTTGAGGTCGTGCGGGTTGCGCCCCAAGAACTGCGCGGCGCGGCGGCTCACATACTTGTGGCTCATGCCGTGGAAGCCAAAGCGGCGGATGCCGTGTTCCTCGTAGTAGCGGTACGGGATGGGGTACACGTAGTTGCGCGCGGGCATGGTCTGGTGGAAGGCGGTGTCGAAGGCCGCAACCTGCAGGGTCTGCGGCAGCAGCTCGCGGCAGCGGCCTACCACCTCGAGGGCGCTGGGGTTGTGCAGCGGGGCCAGGTGGTTGAAGCGCCTGATCTTGGCGATGACCTCGTCTGTGATGACGGCGCTGCAGCCGAAGGCATCGCCGCCATGGGCAACGCGATGGCCCACGGCGTCGAGCTCGTCCAGGCTGGCGAGCGCCTTGCCCTCGCCCACCAGCTGCTCGAAGACCAGGGGCAGGGCGTCCCTGCAGCTGGACAGCTGGGCGGGGACGGCCTGGCCGTCGTACTTGAGGCAGCAGTGGTCCGTGCCGATGGCGTCGACCATGCCCTGGGCAAGCACCTCCATGTGCTCGGCGTCTGCCGCGTCGAAGAGCTTGTACTTGAGCGAGCTGGAGCCCGCGTTGAAGACCAGGATCCTCACTAGTAGTCCACCTCCACCTTGCGTGCGTACACGCGGTCGAGTAGGGCCACCACGTCGTCGAGTTTGCTGTTGTCCACCGGCTTGGTGAGGTAGGCCAGAGGCCTCACGCCAAAGGGCTCGTCCATGACGTCGGTGTAGGCGGTCATGTAGATGAGGGCCGGGGTGTAGTCCATCTCGCGCAGGGCCTGGGGCAACAGCTGCGTGCCGGCGCCGGCGATGTTGTGGTCGATGAAGGCCACGTCGATGCGCTTGGACTGCATCTTGGCGACGCCCTCCTGCAGGCAGACGGCCTCGTCCACCACGGTCACGCGGCCGGTGCGGGCCAGCTGGTTGATGAGCTCAACGCGAGCGGGAGCCTCGTCGTCGACGATGATCGCCTCGAAGATCATGGCGGTCCTTTCACTGGGATAATCAACGGGGATTTGAGCGTTTGGCAATAGTAACACGCTGGTTGTGACGCGCCCTGCAGGCACGCAGCCGCAATCCACCTGGAGTATCATGGAGCTATCCGAAAGACGGCCGCCGGCTTCGCGGCCGAGCTTCTAAGGCAGCGCCGGGAGCAGGAGACAGGGTCCGGCCCGGCCGAAGAGATGGGAGCACACATGTACAGCAAGATCATGGTCGCCGTCGACGGCTCCGAAAACTCCATGAGGGCAGTCGAGCAAGCTGCGATGCTGGCCGAGGCAAGCGGCCCGGAGTGCCTGGTGAGGCTGCTTTCCGTCATCGCCATCGACGTCTACTCGGACATGGTCTACGACCCGCTGGAGGCCCACGGAGACGCCCAGCTCGAGAAGATCCGCCCGGCCATCGAGCTTTGCGCCAAGCGCGGCGTCCACGCCGAGGCCTTCCTCCTGCACGGCCGCCCGGCCGAAGAGATCGTCCGCGTGGCAGAAGATGGCCGCGCAGACCTCCTGGTCATCGGATCGCGCGGCCTCAATGCCCTGCAAGAGCTCGCCATCGGCAGCGTGAGCCACAAGGTCATCAAGCACGCCACCTGCCCCGTCCTCGTCGTCAAGTAAGGCACCGCCGCACACGGCAGGCGCTCTCAGCGGGCCCCGCACGCCATGCGGGGCCCGCTGTTCTTCCCCCTACTCCGCGATGAAGCGGTATCCCGCGCTCACCTCGGCGCGGCAAGATGGCGCGCTTTCGGGCGCGGGGCTTGACCGCGCGGGTGCCCAGACACGTAGAATGACGGGGACATCACCGCCCGGCTTGCCCTACGCAGCCGCGTATGACGAGGAGGAAGCATGAAGACGATACTGTTCGTGAACTCCTGCTTGAACCAGGAGAGCTCGCGCACCCAGCGCCTGGCAGACGCCGTGCTCGACAAGATGCTCGAGGAGGCGGCAGCAGCCGGCGAGCAGGCCCAGGTCGAGGAGCTCTCACTCGTTGACGCGGGCATCGAGGGCCTCGACGAGGAGACCCTGGCCTTCCGCAGCGAGCGCTCTGCAGCCAAGGACTTCACCCACGAGCTCTTCGCACCGGCGCGGCAGTTCCGCGAGGCAGACGAGATCGTCATCGCCGCACCGTACTGGG
>SFLO01000082.1 GCA_004553405.1 Coriobacteriaceae bacterium | reverse complement strand
CTCTGCGATGGCGAGCGAGGGCATGGTCGTGCACCCCTTCCTGCGTACGAGCGATCTGCCTGCCTTCCTCGAGGGCCTCATGCCGGAGCTTACCTGCAGCTGCGACGTGAGCATGCGCCCCGCACCGCGCGCCAGAGGCCGCGCCGTGAGGCGCCACGGGCTCGTCTACAACTGGGGCTTTTGGTGCCTGGTCGCGTGCTTGCTGTGCACAGCCGGCGCGCTGATGGCAGTGGCGCTCGCCTCTCCGCGCTACTTGAGCGCCGCCGTGCGCATGGCCGTCACGGCCAGCCCGCTGGTCTTGGTGCTGCTGGCTGTCATGTCTGTCGGCATGGTGCGCGGCGCCAAGTGGCATGCGGGTTCGCGGCTCGAATACGGCGGCGGCTTCATCCACCTGGTCAACGAGGGCTTCAGCTGCGAGGAGGTGGTGGCGCCGCGCTGCAAGGTGCAGTACTCCACCGTCAGGGAAAACCCCTTCCAAAACCGCGCGGGCCTGGCCACCGCCTGCTTCACCACCGCTGCCGGCGTGGGCGGGCGCTCAGAGAAGATCTGGGACCTCGACCTGCAGGACGCCGAGGCCTTCCAGGAGCACCTGCGCCCCAGGCGCTAGCGCTCGCACATATCCCATAAAAGGCGGAAGGCGCGCCGGGAGCTGTTCCCGGTGCGCCTTGTCTGTTTGCCTCGGCGGTCTGAATCACCGGGGCCCCTCAAGTTATTCAACGGATGAAAAGGGGATCACCAAAGGAGGGAAGATGGTGTAGTCATCCGCTGACCGCAAGCCCACCATACCCAGAGCCCCTAAATGCGGACTAAAAGCGATGTGGAGATTTTGTGGAAGCTGCCGAATGTATCTCCCAGCGTGGACTAGAGCGTGAAGCGGAAGCCGATCGTGGGCGGCTCGCTCAGCGTGTAGGCCTCGAGGCTGCCGCCGAGGTTCTCTGCCGTCTCCCTCGCAAGCGACAGGCCGATGCCGTGGCCGGTCTTCTGCGAGCGCTCCGCGTCCATGCGGTAGAAGCGCTCGAAGACCTTGTCCGGGTCGAAGCGGTCTGCCCTGGCGTAGCTGTTCTCCACCGTGATGACGGCACCCTTGCGGCCCCGGGGCTGCAGGTCGACGCGCACGGTGCCGCCCTCGTCGCAGTACTTGTTGGCGTTGTCCATGAGGATGAAGACCACCTGCTTGACGCTGGCGGCGTCTGTCTTGCAGGTCACGCCCTGCTTGATGATGCCGTCGATGGTCAGGCCGCGCACCTGGCCGTCCCCCTTCCAGCTCACCACCGCGTCCTCGACGATCTTGGTGATGTCGGTCTGCGCGAGGTTGAGCACGCGCGCGCTCTCGTCCATGTGCGAGAGCACCACCATCTGGGTGATCAGCTCGCTCATGTCGCGCGCCTCGTGGCGGATCCCGTCGATCCACTCGCTGGGGCCCTTCTCCCACTCCTCCATGTCCGCGTCTGCCAGGATGAGGGTCAGCGGGGTCTTCAGCTCGTGGCTGGCGTTGCTGATGAAGCGCTTCTGGCGCTCGAAGGACTCCTCGATGGGCTTGGTCGCGTGCTGCATGATCTTGAACATCAAGAAGAGCGACACCAGCGAGAACAGGCCCGCCGCCGCCATGAGCATGACGAGCAGGTCGTGGTCCCTCTCGCGGAAGAGCCTGCCGTCGACGAAGAGCACGTTGAGGCCCTCCTCGTGCTCCTCGCATACCTTGAAGCGGTAGTTGCCCTCCCAGCCGCGCTCCCTGCCGCTGTCGAGGGCCTGGTTGGCAAAGGCGAGCGCCTCTCCCTCATCGACAGAGGCGATGTAGTGCAGGTCGACCTCGCTCGGCTGGCCGTCCGGCCCGTAGACCACGTGGAAGAAGCGCGTGGAGTAGGGCGTCTCGGGGCTCAGGGGCGAGCTGACGGCGGTGCCGCCAGCCTGGTAGTCCATGATCGACTCGACCTGGTCCTCTGAGGGCATCTGCCCCCCAGCTGCGCAGATGGCGTCTGCCAGGGTGTCGAGCATGACGTTGGTGCGGTAGGTGGTGGTGCCCCAGATGCCGAAGGTGAGCAAGACGTAGGCGACGACCAGCACGGCCACCGCTCCCACCATGACCCGGCGCCTAAGCCCCTTCAGCATGGTCTTCTTCGAGGATGTAGCCCGCCCCGCGCTCGAAGCGCAGGGTGACGGGGGCGCCTATGCCGGCGATCTTCTTGCGCAGGTTGGACACCTGGGCCCACACCACGCTGGTGTCGACGGCCTTCTCCCAGTTCCAGGCCTGCATGATGATGCGCTCGATGGGGATGATGGAGCCGGGGCGCGCCATGAGCATCTCCATGATCTGGAACTCCTTGCCGCCGAGCATGGCCTGCGCCCCGTTGTACTCGAGCTTGTGCGAGGAGCAGTCCAGCGTGAGTCCCGCCAGAGTCATGACCTGGGGCGAGAAGGCCTCGCGGCGGCGCAGCATGGCGCGCACGCGCGCGGTGAGCTCTGTCATGTCGAAGGGCTTGGGGAGGTAGTCGTCTGCGCCGGCGTCGAGCCCGTCGACGCGCTGGCTCACCTCTGTGAGCGCGGAGAAGAGCATGATGGGGCAGGTGAAGCCCTCTGCGCGGGCCGTGCGCAGCACCTCGAGGCCGTCGACTTCGGGCATCATGATGTCGAGCAGCAGACCGTCGTAGTCGGAGGCCCGCAGGTAGTCCAGTGCCAAGGCGCCGTTTTCCACACCGTCGACGGTGTAGCCCTCCCTCTCGAGCACTCTCACAAGGGTGTTGAGGAGGCGTTCGTTGTCCTCAGCGATGAGCAGCTTCATCCAGGTCCCCTTCCTGGGCGCCGCTTGCAGGCAGCGCAGCGTTCACGTTGTGCCTCAACTATAGACGATAGGGGCGGGTGCGTGCCAGTGTGCTGACAAGACAGCGGCCGGGCCCGCCCTTCAGTACGCGTCGTGTTGGGAGGGAGGGTGTTTGTGAAGAGGTCCTCCACAATTTTTCCAAACTTAAGCCACTTTTTAGTTTCGCTAAAGGCAGCAGCCCTAGGATTTCACACGAGATAGCGCCAAGGCGTTCGAATGCCCCGTGCATTTGTGTCTGGGAAACAGCCTTTGCGCGATCCAAAAAGGCCCAAGGCCCGTGTTCTGGGGGTGGGCTGAGTGCCTTTCTCAAGGGCGTGCACTCATGAACGTCGCTCGAGGTGCACGCGTCGAATCTCAGTAAGGAGGGATTTACATGAGCGAATCCAAAGAGTTCACGGTATCGGAGGTCATCGACTCCTTCGGTATCAACGGCCACACCTGGCTGATGTTCATCCTGCTCGGCCTGGCCAACATCTTCGACGGCTATGACTTCATGGTCGTCAACTCCACCAACACCTACCTGGCAGCCTCCTTCGGTCTGATCGACTGGAGCACGGGTGCCGCAGTGGTCAACTCCGCCGCTCTCGGCTCCCTGACCACGTGGGGCCTCCTCGGCATGGTTCTCGGCGGCGCTTGCGGCGGCATCATGTCCGACAAGCTGGGCCGCAAGAAGATGCTCATCATCGCTTGCTTCTTCTATGGCATCTTCACCCTGCCCCAGGCCTTCTCTCAGAGCCTCGGCTTCTTCGCAGCCTTCCGCCTGATCGCAGGCTTCGGCGTCGGCTCCTGCATCCCCGTCGTCACCACCTGCTTCTCCGAGACCATCCCGTCCAAGCACCGCGGCGTGTTCGTCACCTTCGGTATGGCCTTCATGGTCGCTGGCTGGGTTCTCGCAGGCCTGGTTGCTGGCTGGATCTGCGGCCACACCGCTCCCATGATCGAGGGCTGGTGCGCACCCATCAAGATCGCCAACGGCACCGAGACCTTCGAGAACTGGCGCATCTGCTACATGATCGGCGCTCTGCCCGTCCTGTACGCGATCGCCCTCATCTTCCTGATGCATGAGACCCCGCACTGGTACGCCAACAACGGCCAGAACGAGAAGGCCGTCGAGGCCCTCAAGATTCTCGCCAAGAACGCCGGTCGTCTGGACGAGGCTGAGCACCTCGATCCCAACGCCCTCGTCATCCCGCCCAAGCCCTCCAAGACCTCTGTGAACATCCTGTTCTCCAAGAAGTTCATCGTGGGCACCGCAGCCATCTGGACCACCTACTTCGTCGGCCAGTTCTGCGTCTACGGCATGAACGCATGGATCCCCACCTGGTTCCAGGGCGTCGGCTACACCGCACAGCAGTCCGTTATGCTCCAGACCTGGAACAACGTCGCTGCAATCGCATCCAACGTCACCGTCGGCTTCGTCTCCGACCGCATCGGCCGCAAGAAGAACCTGTGCCTGTCTTGGATCCTGTGCATCGTGGCCATCATCCTCTGCTCCGTCTTCATCGTTGACGACCCCGAGCAGACCAAGTTCGTGCTCTACATCATCCTCATGCTGCTCTTCGGCTTCTGCCTGAACTACGCAATCACCGCAGTCCAGCCCCTGATGCCCGAGCAGTATCCCACCGCACTGCGCAACACCGGCGTCGCTTGGTGCCAGGCATTCGCCCGCTTCGGCGGCTCGGCGCACCTGAGTGGTCCAAGGTCGTCCTGGTCCTCATCGTGCCCTTCGTCCTGGCCGAGATCTGCTCCCTGCTGTTCGTGCGCGAGACCGGTGGCAAGTCCATGGACGAGCTCGCAGCTGAGTCCGCTGGCGATGACTCCGACACCGGCATGGTGCCCTTCATCATCATCATGTGCATCGCAGCCTTCCTGGCCGTGCTGTGCATCGTTTGCCCGCTGGCAGTTCCTGGTTGGAAGGCCAACCCCATGGCTATGCCTCTCGACCTCATCGCTCTGCTGCTCCCCTTCGCCTTCTTCTTCATCTTCGCTGGCCCTCAGGCCCTCAAGAAGAACTAGGACGAAACCCTATCCCCAGATGTGCCTAGCTGCCTAAGCTAGAAGCGCAACGGAGACCCCCCGCTTTAGAGGAAGGCGGGGGGTCTTCTTGTTGGGCGCCGTCTGCGGATTCGCTACGCTCTTGTAACCCGCTGCCAGGGCTGTAGCGGTGCTAGAATCACCTACCTGTGAGGGCGCTGCTCAGCGCCGATCTTCACGTCAACAGCAACCTACAAGCACATAGCACTGCTTGCACAGGCGCTTAGGGCCGGCCTGCCCGCGGCGCTTTTCTCATCATGGAGTCGAAGGGATTGGAGTTTCATGGGTATCAGCAAGAGGGAGATGGGCATCGTCGTCGTCATGCTCACCGGTGTGGTCCTGGCGGTTCTCAACCAGACGCTGCTGTCGCCGGCGCTGCCGGCCATCATGGCAGACATGGGTGTCGATATGTGGGCGGCTTCGTGATCTTCACCGCAGGTTCGCTGCTGGCTGCGCTTGCGCCCAGCTTCCCGCTGCTGCTTGCGGGCCGCGTGCTGCAGGCGGCGTGCACGGGTGCCGTCATGCCCATGGTCTTCACGGTCATCCTGCTCATCTTCCCGCGCGAGAAGCGTGGCAGCGCCATGGGCATCATCTCGCTGGTGATCGGCTTCGCCCCGGCGGTGGGTCCCAGCGTCTCTGGCCTGCTGGTTGACTCCGTGGGCTGGAGGGCGCTCTTCTTCGTGGTTACCACGCTGTCCTTTGCCGTGCTGATCGCCTCTGCCGCGATGCTGCGCAACTATGGCGAGTTCCGCCGCACCAAGCTCGACCTGCCCTCGGCGCTCATGTCTGCGCTGGGCCTGGTCTGCCTGCTCTACGGCCTCTCCTCGCTCACCAGCACTGTCAACGTGCTCGTCAACATCGCCCTCATCGCGGGAGGCATCCTCATCCTGGGCCTGTATGTGCGCCGCCAGCTCAAGCTGCCCGAGCCCATGCTCAACGTGCGCATCCTGGGCACCCGCAAGTACGCCATCGCCGTCTCTGCCATCGTCTTCCTGCAGGCCGTGCTCATCGGCAGCGGCGTGATCATGCCGCTCTACGTGCAGGGCGTGCTGGGTCACAGCGCCACGGTGACGGGCTTCCTCATGCTGCCGGGTGCCGTGGCCGGCGCCCTGGTGGGCTTTGCCTCCGGCAGGCTCTTCGACCGCTTTGGCGCGCGCAAGACCCTGCTGCCCGGCGCGCTGCTCATGGTGCTCGCCGGCATCTGCCTCATCGTCTTGAGCGACAGCAGCCCGCTTGCCCTGGTCTGCCTTGCCTACACCCTGCTGGGCGTGGGCCTGCAGTACTCCACCACCCCGCTCAATACCTGGGGCGTCAACTCGCTCGACAACAGCAACATCCAGCATGCGCAGGGCGTGACCAACACCCTCAACCAGGTGGCGGGCTCCTTCGGCACCGCCGCCTTCACGCTCATCTCTGCCCTGGGCTTCCTCGCGATGCCTGCGGGCAGCGCCTTGGAGCAGAGCGCGGCGGGCCTGCACCTCTCCTTCATCTCCATCTCCGTCTTCCTCTTCATCCCGGCGCTGATCATCGTCTTCCTCGTGAGGGACTCCAAGGCGGCGCCCGCTGCTGCCCATCAGCCCGCAGGGGCCTGCGAGGTGGGTGCGCTCATCCCGCAGAGCGGCTTTGGCAGCGAGTGCTTTGTCCACGTGGGCTCTGCGGCAGCGCCCCAGGGCATCGCCGCGCACGAGTCGACGGACCTTGCCTCGCAGTGGAAGGTGGCCGAGGTCATGAACCGCGACCCGCACTACATCAGCGCCAAGGCGTCCATGCGCGATGTGGTGAGCCTCATGGCGCGCACCGATGCCAGCGGCATCCCCGTTGTGGACGACGAGCTGCATGTGGTGGGCTTCATCTCTGACGGCGACGTTGCCAAGTACATCGGCCGCAATGACATTACGGTCTTCAGCGGTGCTTCTGGCGTGGTGCGCCTCTTCGACGACGGCGAGGCCATCGAGCGCCTGGTGGACCTCTTCGAGCTGAACGTGATGGACATCGCCACCAAGAACGTGATCTGCGTTCAGGCCAGCGACGCCCTCGACGAGGCGACGCACATGCTGGCCCAGCGCCGCATCAAGAAGGTGCCTGTCACCAGCGGCGGCAAGCTGGTGGGCACGCTCTCGCGCCGCAACATCATGCACACCCTCGCCAACGCCCTCGAGCAAGTCAGCGCCTAGAAGCGCCAACCGCACTCAAGCACAAGCCCCGCGCCTGCGCCCCGGGCGCCGCCGAGGTGCGCTGGCGCCGCCGCGCCCCCAGCCCCGCGCCTGCACCCCGGGCGCCGCCGCCCTCCTCTCCGTCATCTTGAGCGGAGCGGCGTAGCCGCGGAGTCGAAAGATCCCCGAGAGATTCCCTGCAACCGCAGCCGTACCCACCGGGCTCCCTCGCTGTGGCCAATAGTCTCGCTGAGGTGCGTCTTGCGGCCAAAACTGCCGCTGAGGTGTGGGGTACTTTGGGACTGCGGTGGCCGACTTGGACCAAAGGGACCAAGGAG
>SFLO01000081.1 GCA_004553405.1 Coriobacteriaceae bacterium | reverse complement strand
CGGCCTCACCGGCCGCAAGATCATCGTCGACACCTACGGCGGCATGGGCCGCCACGGTGGCGGTGCCTTCTCTGGCAAGGACTGCACCAAGGTCGACCGCAGCGGCGCCTACGCCGCCCGCTGGGTTGCCAAGAACGTGGTTGCCGCCGGCCTGGCAGACAAGTGCGAGGTTCAGATCGCCTACGCCATCGGCGTGGCTAGGCCCCTGAGCCTCATGGTCGAGACCTTCGGCACGGAGAAGGTCGACAAGGACGTCATCGTCGCCGCCGTCGAGCAGTGCTTCGACCTGCGCCCCGGCGCCATCATCCGCGACCTGCGCCTGCGCCGCCCCATCTACCGCAAGACGGCCGCCTACGGCCACTTCGGCCGCGAGGGCTTCCCCTGGGAGGAGACCAATCGCGTCGAGCAGCTGCGCGCTGCAGCAGGCCTCTAGTCATATAAGGCGGTGCGCTTGGCAACTGTCGCCTCGTGCATAGTCGATGTTTCGGCCCGGGCTGTTGACCGGGCCTTCGACTACCTTGTGCCAGAAGAGCTCGCGGGCGTGCAGGTGGGCTGCGCCGTGAGCGTGGAGTTCGGATCGCGCCCCGTGGTGGCCTACGTGATCGGCCTGCGCAGCGAAGACCCGAATGCCGCCGGCTACAAGCTCAAGCCCCTGGCCGGCGTGCTCTCCGGCCCCTACTTCGACGAGCCCGCCGCCCAGCTGGCCCAGTGGATGGCGCGCGAGTACGCCGCCCCGCTCTCAGAGTGCGTGAGGCTGCTGTGCCCCCCGGGCGGCTCGCCCAAGATGAAGCGCATCGACGGCCGCTGGGAGCTGGTGCACCCGGGAGCCGGCCCCGTGGACGACCGCTGGGTCTTCCTCCAGCCGGCAGCGGCAACGGCGCGGCTGCCCAAGGGCGCCGTCAAGCAGCGCAAGGTGCTCGACGCCCTCTGGGGGGCGCGTGGCAGACCTGCCGCGCCCTCGAGAAGAAGGGCCTCGTGCGCATAGAGGAGCGCCGCCGCCTGCGGGGCGCCATGAGCGCCGTGGCCAGCTGCCCGCAACCCTCCATCGACACCCTCACCGCCGGCCAGGCCAACGCGCTCAAGGCCGTGCTCGAGCGCTTGCCCGGCAGTGCGGGCGCCAGCGGCGCCGAGCGCGTGGTGGTGGTCGACGGCATCACGGGCTCGGGCAAGACCGAGGTCTACCTGCAGGCGATAGCGGCCTGCCTGCAGCGCGGGCACAGCGCCTGCGTGCTCGTGCCAGAGATCGCCCTCACACCCCAGACGGTGGGCCGCTTCCGCGCGCGCTTTGGCGAGGACGTGGCCGTGCTGCACTCGCGCCTGTCTGCTGGCGAGCGCTTCGACCAGTGGGACCTGGTGCGCAGCGGGCAGGCCCGCGTGGTGGTGGGCACCCCACGAGGCCTCCTACAAGCAGGACTCCTCCCCGCGCTACGACGCCCGCCGCGTCGCACTCGAGCTGTGTCGCCTGCGTGGGGCCGCCCTGGTGCTGGGATCTGCAACCCCCAGCATCGAGACCCTCTCGCACTGCGCCAAGCACCCCGGCGCGCCCGGGTGGGCCTGGGTGGGTCTGGGCGAGCGCCCCTGCGGGCAGCCCCTGCCGCCTGTGACCGTGGTCGACATGGCGCGCGAGTTCGGCACCGGGCAGCGCTCGATGTTCTCGCGCCCGCTGGCCCAGGCGCTGATCGAGGCCCATGAGGCGCAGGAGAAGTCCGTCTTGCTGCTGAACAAGAGGGGCTTTGCCTCCTTCGTCCTGTGCCGCGAATGCGGCTTTGTGCCGGAGTGCCCCCAATGCTCGGTGTCGCTCACCTACCACGAGGTGGGCAACGCGCTCGCCTGCCACCACTGCGGGCACCGCGTCCCCATGCCAGCCAGCTGCCCGAACTGCGGCAGCCCCTACCTGCGCAAGTTCGGGGCGGGCACCCAGCGCGTGGAAGACGAGCTGCGCGCGTTGATGCCGCCCGGCACCCCCATCATCCGCATGGACGCAGACACCACCGCGCGCAAGGGCGCGCACGAAAAGCTGCTCGACAGCTTTGCGAGCACCCCGGGGGCGGTGCTGCTGGGCACTCAGATGATCGCCAAGGGGCTCGACTTCCCAGATGTGACCGTGGTGGGCGTGATCAACGCAGACACCGTCCTCAAGCTGCCGGACTTCCGCTCGCCCGAGCGCACCTACCAGCTCTTGGAGCAGGTGAGCGGGCGCGCCGGCCGCGGGGACAAGCCGGGGCGCGTCTTCGTGCAGACCTACTGCCCCCAGCACCCCGCCATCCAGGCGGCCGCCCTCCACGACCGCCGGCTCCTGCTCGACTGCGAGCTGCCCGCCCGCCGCGAGCTGGGCTACCCGCCCTTCACGCGCCTGGGCAACATCGTGGTCTGGGGTAGGGAGGAGGGCCCGGTCTCGACCCTGGCAACGCGCATCGCGCTGGCGCTGTCGTCTGCCTTGGAGCCCACGGCGGGCCGCTGGAAGCTGCTGGGCCCTGCGCCCTGCGCGCTCTACCGGCTCAAGGGCGACTATCGCTGGCACGTCCTGGTGAAGGCTCCCGCGCAGGCGGACATCGGGGCGGTGGTGGGTCCGGTGATCGCCAAGCTGGGCCGCCATGACGGCGTCAAGCTCAGCGTCGACATCGACCCCGGCAACTTGCTCTAGGGCCTTGAACAGCGGGCTTGTTTCCTGTACAGTGTCTCTTTGCGTCGTTTCCTCCATGGGCACAGGGCCGCATGCGAAACGAGCCGCATGAGTAGAAAAGGAATGGTCAATGGACATCATTCGCGCTATCGAGCAGCAGCAGATTCGTGAGGACCTCCCCGAGTTCTTCGTGGGCTCCCATGTGAAGGTTCACTATCGAATCAAGGAAGGCAACCGCGAGCGTATCCAGGTCTTCGAGGGCGACGTCATCCGCCGCCACGGTGCTTCCAACCGCGAGACCTTCACTGTTCGCAAGATCTCCTTCGGCATCGGCGTGGAGCGCACCTTCCCGGTTCACTCCCCCAAGATCGAGAAGATCGAGGTCCTTCGCCACGGTGCTGTCCGCCGTGCAAAGCTCTACTATCTCCGCGACAAGGTCGGCAAGGCCGCCCGTCTGCGCGAGAAGGGCTTCTAGGCCCTTCGTGGTTACGAAGGCTCAGCGAGAAGAGCTCCGGCGTCTCAAGACGCTGGAGCTCTATCGTTTTATGGAGGAGGAGGGCGGACCGGGCATCGTGGCCGGCGTCGACGAGGTGGGCCGCGGCCCCCTGGCAGGCCCCCTCACCGTGGCGGCCGTGGTGCTGCCGCCCCAGCCCGTCATCGTCGGGCTCGACGACTCCAAGAAGGTTTCTCCCAAGCGCCGCGAGGAGCTCGCGCTGCAGATCATGGAGCAGGCCAGCGCCTTCGGCGTCGCCCACATCGAGCCTGCAGAGATCGACGCCTGCGGGATGGCCGCGTCCCTGCGCGTGTGCATGACCCGCGCCCTCAAGGCCTGCGGCGTCGAGCCGGACTGCGTCTTGCTCGACGGCAACCCCATGAACATCCACCCGCGCGAGAGAAACATCGTCAAGGGAGATGGCAAGGCCGCCTGCATCGCCGCCGCGAGCATCCTAGCTAAGGTCACGCGCGACCGCATCATGGAGGCCTACGACGCCCAGTACCCCCAGTACGGCTTTGCCTCCAACAAGGGCTACGGCTCTGCCGCCCACATCGCCGCCCTGCGCGAGCACGGCCCCTGCCCGCTGCACCGCATGAGCTTTCTGGGCAAGATACTCGCCTCTTAGGACAACAATCTCAAAACCTCAGAGAGATTTAAGCCTCTCCTTGCAGAGGTGCTGTAAAATAATCGGTTATGTATGTCGCTTTGCGGAATACCATTATTCTACGCAAAGCATAGAGAGCCACTCAGATTCAGGAGTTGTTGATGGCTGAGAAGAAGAAGGGCGCCCCGGAGCTCACCGAGGCGCAACGAGAAAAGGCCAGAGCCCAGATGCTCAAGCAGAAGGAGAAGGCCGCAAAGAAGGCGCATCGCCAGGAGGCCAAGGCCGCCAAGGACGCAGAGCGCTACGAGAAGCGCGTGGCCGCCGAGCGCAAGCGCGCCGCAGAGGCCCGCGCCCAGCAGGCCGCCCAGGCAAATGACCCCGCCTACCAGGCTAAGAAGGCCGCAGAGCTCGAGAAGCAGAAGGAGCAGGGCCGCCGTGAGATGGAGAAGGCCCGCAAGCGCAGCGCCAAGAAGGCCGCCACTGCCGCCAAGATCAGGGAGAGGGAGGCTGCCAAGGCCGCCCGTGCCCAGGCGAGCGGCGGTCTGGCTGCGGCAAGCGCATCCAAGCAGGCCCGCAAGGCAGACAGGCCCAAGCGCAAGAAGGCCAACCTCGCAGCGCTCATCGCCATCTGCGTCATCGCCATCGCGGCCGCCATCATGCTCTACCCGCCCCAGGACAAGATCACTCAGGGCCTCGACATCCAGGGCGGCGTGAGCGTCAACCTCTCCGCCTCGACCCTTGACGGCAGCGCCGTCACCCAAGAGCAGATGGACGAGGCGCAAAACGTCATCACATCTCGCGTCAATGCATCCGGCGCAAGCGCTGCCAGCGTGCAGCAGCAGGGCTCCAACTCCTTCCTGGTGCAGGTGCCCGGCGCAGAGGACTCCCAGTCCATCATCAACACCCTCTCCACCACTGGCGTGCTGGAGTTCGTGAGGGTCGACGCCATCGAGGACGACGAGATCGTCCAGCTCATCAAGAGCGGCATCGAGGGCATGAATCTCAAGGACGAGGGCGTCAAGTACACCGCCTTCATGAGCGGCGAGAACGTCAACAACGTCACCGTCGACCGCCCTGAGGGCAGCTCCGACTACGCCGTCAACCTCTCGCTCGACAGCGAGGGCACCAAGGAGTTCGCAACCGTGACCTCGGAGCTGGTGAGCACCAACGGCCAGATCGCCATCCTGCTCGATGGCAAGGTCGAGTGCGCACCCGCCGTCCAGAGCGCCATCACCGGCGGCCAGGTGCAGATCACCGGCAACTACACGGCGCAGGAGGCCAACGACCTCAAGGCCATCATCAACTCCGGCTCGCTGCCCGTGAGCCTCACCATCGACCAGTCCAGCATCGTCGGTCCCACCTTGGGCCAGAACGCCCTGTGGGTCGGCATCGTGTCCGCGCTCATCGGCCTGGCGCTCGTCATGGTCTGGCTGGTGCTCTTCTACGGCGGCCTGGGCTTCATCACCGGCCTCTCCGTGTGCCTCATGGCCATCATCTACATGGGCCTGCTGGCGCTGCTGTCCTCCTTCGGGTGGTTCAGCCTGACCCTTCCCGGCATCGCCGGCATCATCGTCAACATCGGCCTTTCGGCAGACTCGTCGATCTTGATCATGGAATGCTTCCACGAGCAGGTGCGCAACGGCCGCAGCGTCAAGGCGGCTGCCCAGGGCGGCGCCCGCGAGGGCATCTTCACCTCCATCGACGCAGACGTCGTCACCCTGGTGTCTGCGCTGGTGCTGTACTTCGTCGCCATCGGCGACGTCCGCGGCTTTGGCCTGACCCTGGCCCTGGGCATCATCTGCGACCTGCTGGTGATGTTCCTCTTCGCCGGCCCCATCGTCCGCATGCTGGGCGACAAGCAGATCGCCAAGCACCCCGGCTTCTGGGGCATGCGCGATGAGATCAACGAGGGCGAGTTCATCGCCAAGGAGGTGAGGTAGTCATGGCAAACCTCCGTCCGCACCGCCATTTCAACTTCGTCGGGCTCTGGAAGAAGGGCTTCATCCTCTCCGGCATCCTCATCGTGCTCTCGCTGGTGGGCCTCATCGCGAGCTTTGCGATGACCGGCTCCCCGGTTACCCTGGGCACGGAGTTCTCCGGCGGCACCTCCATCCAGATCACCAACACCGGTGACATGACCGAGGGCCAGGTCAGGGAGGCCTTCGACAAGGCCGCGAAGGAGACCGGCCACGACACGACCATCTCCTCGCTGCAGACGGCCAGCTCCGCCAACACCGGCAACGGCTTCATCATCCGCACGGCAGACACCGTCTCTGCAGACATCACCGACATCATGGTCAACGTCGAGCAGCAGCTCGGCGTGA
>SFLO01000080.1 GCA_004553405.1 Coriobacteriaceae bacterium | reverse complement strand
AACATCCAGGAGAAGATCGCCGAGGGCCGCATGGCCAAGTTCTACAAGGAGAACTGCCTGCTGGCTCAGGACTTCGTCAAGGACCCCGACAAGACCGTCGAGCAGTACGTCGCCGGTGTTGCCAAGGAGCTCGGCGACACCATCGAGGTCGTCTCCTACGTCCGCATGGCTCTGGGCGAGTAATCACCCGCTGCCCTGCTCTTGAGCACCAGGAGAGCCTGCCCACGCGGCGGGCTCTCTTTTTGCGTGCGGCAAAGCCGCCCCGCATCGTGCAGACCCCACCGCTTGCGCGGTACAATCACGGGCATCTGTGAATAGACATCGAGGAGTATCCCCATGACTGAAGTTCGCGTCCGCTTTGCCCCCAGCCCTACGGGCAAGCTCCACATCGGCGGCGCCCGCACGGCCATCTACAACTGGGCCTATGCCCGCGCCACTGGCGGCAAGTTCATCCTGCGCATCGAGGACACCGACCCCGAGCGCTCCACCCAGGAGAACATCGACCTCATCGTGCGCGCCATGCGCTGGCTGGGCCTTGACTGGGACGAGGGCCCCGAGGTGGGCGGCCCGTACGGCCCCTACCTGCAGACCCAGCGCTTCGACACCTACAGCGAGGCCCTGGCCAAGCTCGATGCCAACGGCAGCGCCTACCCCTGCTTCTGCACGGCCGAGCAAAACGAGATGCGCCGCGAGGCCATCCAAAACGACGGCCTGGCCGCCCACCCCGACCCCTGCCGCTGCATGGGTTGCGAGGAGCGCCAGCAGCGCATGGCGGCTGGCGAGCCCTATGTCTGGCGCCTCAAGGTACCCCAGGACCGCGGCATGATCACCGTGCACGACGCCGTCCACGGCGACGTCGACTTCGACGCGGCCCTGCAAGACGATATGATCATCGTGCGCAGCGACGGCAGTCCTACCTACAACTTCGCCGTGGTCTGCGATGACGTCAACATGGAGATGACCCACATCATCCGCGGCGACGACCACTTCTCGAACACCCCGCGCCAGATCCTGGTGTACGAGGCCCTGGGCTACCCCACGCCGGTCTTCGCCCACATCCCCATGATCTGCGGCCCGGACGGCAAGAAGCTCTCCAAGCGTCACGGCGCGGCCAGCGTCGAGGAGTACCGCGACCTGGGCTACCTGGCAGACGGCCTCTTCAACTACCTGGCCCTGCTGGGCTGGGCCCCGGACGGCGAGACCACCGTGTTCTCGCGCGACGAGATGGCCCAGCGCTTCAGCCTCGATCGCCTGAGCAAGAACCCCGCCTCCCTCGACCCCGAAAAGCTCGACTGGATGAACGGTCAGTACATCCAGATGATGGGCGCGCAGGAGTTTGCCCAGCTGCTGCTGCCCCAGCTGCAGGCTGCGGGCTACCAGGTCGAGGATGCCGAGCAGGTCGCCAGGATGTACCCGCTGGTCGCCGAGCGCGTCAAGCTCGTCAACCAGGCCGTCCCCATGCTCGCCTACCTCTTCGAGGATGAGGTCGCCTTCGACGAGAAGTCCGTGGCCAAGATCCTCCAGAAGGAGGGTGCCGGCGCCAAGACCAATCTCGAGAAGGTTGCCGCCGTGCTCGCGGACTGCCCCTGGGACTGCGCCGGTATCGAGGCCGCCATGCGCGGCGTGGTCGACGAGCTGGGTGTGAAGGTGAAGTTCGTCTTCCAGCCCGTCCGCGTTGCCGTCACCGGCAGCCAGGTGAGCCCCCCGCTGTGCGAGTCCATGGAGCTGCTGCCCCGCGAGGTGGTCATCGCCCGCATCGAGCGCGCAGCGCAGGTCGCCGTCGACTAGCACCGCCTTCTGAACACAGAAGAGGCCGCCCGGGATCGCGTTCCCGGGCGGCCTCTTGTTTTGCGGGGAAGGAGCGGCAGCAGCTAGCAGTCGACCTTGTAGCTGTTGGCGATGATGCCGCCGTGGTCGAGCGCGATGACGCCCTCGCGGCCCAGGCGCACGTAGAAGCCGCAGATCTTGCCGCAGTACTGGTAGAAGCCCGGCATCTGCTGCCAGCTCTCCATCTGCGTGCCGCGGCCGGGGAGGATGACGTTTACCTTGCGCGGCGGGTAGAACTCCTGGGCGATGTAGGCGTTGTCCATGTTCTCGTCCACCAGGCGCTCCCACTCGTCCTGCGAGAAGTCGACGCCGGGGTAGACGCCGCTGGCGCCGTAGTCGTCTTCTGGCTTGATGATCCAGGCGTCCTTGTCTGCCTTGACGGCGCTGATGTCGAGCTCTGCGGTGTCGTGTCGCAGGCGGTAGGTGACCGGCACGTGCGCCTGCACAAAGGCCCACTCCTCGTCTGTGAGGAAGGCGCGGGTGCGCGGGTCGAACAGCGCCACGTTGACCATCTTGGAGTGCACCACCGTGGTGCGGAAGTGCCCGATCAGGCAGACCTTGCCGGCGGCCACGGCGTCGATCATGGCGTCGCACTCGCCGGGGTGCTGCAGGATCTCGCTCGTGACGCTGCGGCGGTAGATGGCGTTGATGACCGTGCCGTCGCTGGGGTCGATGAGGTGCTCGCCGTCGAAGGTGAAGCTCCTCACGTCGACGAAGCGCGCATTGACGCCGGCGCGCTGGAAGGCCTCGATGAAGCGGTTGAAGTCGCTGAAGACGCCGCTTTCGCGGAAGTCCGTCACGCAGACGGTGGGGTTCTCCACATAGCAGGGGTCCGTCTTGAAGATGCCCATGAAGGCCTCGACCCAGCTGTCGAAGAGCTCGAAGGGCTCCACCTTGTGGGTCCGGGCAAAGCGCTTGAAGCTGTCTGTCTCCATGAGGGCGCGGCTCACCAGGTGGTCGCGGCTCATGGCGCCGGAGCCGTCTGTGTTGAACTCGCAGAACTTGAAGGACTTGTCGTCTTCGTCCAAGAAGATGTCGAAGCGGCCCATGGGGAGCTTCTCCTCGTAGCCGCAGGGCAGGAGGATGAGGCGCTCTGCCTCGGGCGGGAAGTGGAAGATCTCGCGGTAGGAGGGGTCTTCGATGAAGCGCTCGATAACCTTGGTGAGGATGCGATGGGTCATGGTGCAGGTGTCTTGCAGGAAGGCCATGTCCTGGGCGTTGAAGAGGTTGGGGACATAGGAGAACGCCACCGGCTTGCCGTGCACCCAGGCGTCAGATTCCTCGATCGCCTTGAGGGCACGCACCTGGCCGGGGAGGTCTCCTTCGAGCTCCTGGACGGCTTTGATCCACTCCCTGCGCTCCTGTTTCATGGCCCACACTCCTCACATCGCTTGGCGAACAATCCGCTTGAAGATATTGTCTCCGCTTTTCCACAGGGCCCGGAACAGGGCCCCTGTACTGGGGAAATCGTATGGGGGAAGTATAGCGTCCAGATCGCGTTCGGTGTGTTGCAGGTGCGTTGCCCAGATTCTGCTCGGATTCTGCCCAGATTCCGCTTGGAGCTGGGTCTGAAGCGGCTCGAAACGCATTCGGTAATCGCTCGTGTTTCATTCGGCTCAGCGGTAGGTTTGCCTGCGACCCTTCTGTGCAATGAGTCCGGCGCACCGGCCCGGGCACACGGCAGAGAGGAGCCGCTATGGGCTGCATGGAGTCCCTGTTCATGATCGTCACAAGCTTTGACGAGGACATGTTCGCCGAGGACATGTCGTCTTGGACCGAGGAGGAGGTGCTCGACAACGCCTTCTACAACGGCTGGATCACCGCGGCGGGCATGGCGCTGGGCAACGCCGCCGGCCTGTTCTCGAGCCCCCGCGAGGCCGTCGAGGTGCTCTTCGAGGAGCTCGCCTCAGACGAGCTGGAGGGGGATGCCTTCGTCGAGGCGATGGTGAGCCTGCTCTCCGCCCCGCCAGACGAATCCGATCCGCAAGTCCAGCCCCAACCCGAGTCCGAGCCCTGCCCCGGTCAGCGCTGCAGCGCCTGGGACTGCGACAACCGCTCGCTGGGCGAGCGCGGCGAGGAGGCGGCCGCACGCTGCCTCGAGCGCAAGGGATACGAGATACTCGAGCGCAACTGGCGCTGCCGCTTTGGCGAGGCAGACATCATCGCCCGCGACCCCAGCGGCACCATCGTCTTCGTGGAGGTCAAGACGCGCCGCACGGTCAAAGCGGGCCTGCCGGAAGAGGCGGTGAGCCGCTCCAAGCGCCGCCGCTACGAAAACATCGCCTTGGAGTACATGGCAAAGAACCAGTGGGAAGACGGCACGCCCCTGCGCTTCGATGCGATCGCCATCTGCGTCAACGGCCCGAACAAGGCGATCCTGCGCCATCACGTGGGGTTTTTCAATGGCTGCCACTAAGGTGCTGCGCGGCCACATGCGCAGCTGCACCCTGCACGGGGTCGAGCCCGCGCCCGTCATGGTCGAAGTCGACGTCGGCTTCGGCGTGCCCGGCATGTTCATCGTGGGTATGGTCGACACGGCCGTCCAGGAGGCCAAGCACCGCGTGCGCGCCGCCATCAAGGCCGCGGGCTTCGAGATGCCCGCCGAGCGCAGGATAGTGGTGAGCCTGGCCCCGGCAGACCTGCGCAAGAGCGGCTCGTCGTTCGACTTGCCCATCGCGCTGGCCCTGCTCATCGCTTTGGGGCAGGTGCCCGCAGAGCCCTTTGAGGGCATGATGGCCGTAGGTGAGCTCACGCTCGAGGGCGGGGTGCGCCCCGTCAACGGGCTGCTGGCCTACGCGCAGGGCGCCGTGCAGCAGGGCCTGGCCCTCCTCAGCGCGCC
>SFLO01000079.1 GCA_004553405.1 Coriobacteriaceae bacterium | reverse complement strand
GACAGCGCAGTCTCCCGCCTGTCCAGGGGTCGCAATTCTTCCGCTGCAGCAAGGGCGGCGGCTAGATCTTGAGGTACTTGCGCATGGCGAGCAGAGATCCGAGCGCGCCGACGACCACACCGGCTGCGAGCAGCACCAGATAGATCATCGTGTAGACGCCCGGGTCGATTGCCAGGGGCAGGAAGGTCACCATGGTGGCCAGCTTGGGCATGACGGCCGCCCTCACGATGCTGATGCAGATGATGGCGAGCAAGGCGCCCACCAGGGCCTGCAGCACGCCCTCCATGACAAAGGGCCCGCGGATGAAGCCGTTGCTCGCGCCCACCAAGCGCATGATCGAGATCTCCTTGCGGCGGGCGGTGATGGCCAGGCGGATGGTGTTGTTGAGGAACACCAGCGAGATGAACACCAGCAAGACGATGGCCGCGATGCACGCGTAGCGGATGAGGTTGACCACCAGGAAGAGGCGCTCGACGGTGCCCTGGCCGTACTTGACGGAGTCGGACGGGTCGTCGGGGTTGTCGCAGATCTTGGTGAACAGCTCGCTACCGATGATGGCGTCTGCCGTCTCCTGGACGCGCTGGGTGTCCTTGAGCTCGATGACGTAAGTGCGCGGCAGCGGGTTGCCGTCGAGCTGGTCGACGATCTCGGGGTTGCTGGCCGTCTGGGTCTTGAACTCCTCGAGCACCTGGTCCTTGTCCATGAAGGTGATGCTCGAGATGTTGCCCTCGTCTGTCTGCATCGACTGCAGGAAGGCGTTGAACTCCTCGATCTGGGCGTCCTTGGCGCTGTCTGCGATGTAGGCGCGGATGTTCACCTCCTCCTCGAAGCTGGAGGTGACGTTGCCGATCATGACCGAGAACATGATGGAGATGCCCACCATGAACAGGCTCAAAAACAGGGTGACGATGCCGCCGACCGTGGTGCCCAGGTTGCGGCGGGCGCTGATGAGGCTCTCTTTGAGGAAGTAGAGGATCTTAGACATCGTAGCCGTACACTCCCTTCTTCTGGTCGCGGACCAGCACGCCGTTCTCCAGCGCGAGCACGCGGCGGCGCATCTGGTCGACCATCTCGCGGTCGTGCGTGGCCACCAGCACGGTGGTGCCGGTGCGGTTGATCCTCTCCAGCAGGCGCATGATGCCCAGGGAGGTCTGGGGGTCGAGGTTGCCGGTGGGCTCGTCGCAGATCAGCAGCGGCGGGCGGTTGACGATGGAGCGGGCGATGGAGACGCGCTGCTGCTCGCCGCCGGAAAGCTCGTCCGGGTACTTGTCCATCTTGCCCTCCAGACCCACCAGGCGCAAAACCTCGGGGACCTGGGTGTCGATGACGTGCCTCGACTTGCCGATGACCTCGAGGGCGAAGGCGACGTTCTCGAAGGCGGTCTTGTTGGGGAGGAGCTTGAAGTCCTGGAAGACGCAGCCCACGTTACGGCGCAGGTACGGGATGCGCCAGTTCTTGATGGTGCGCAGGTCCTCTCCCGCCACGATGAGCTCGCCGCTGGTGGGGACGACCTCGCGGTTGAGCATGCGGATGAAGGTGGACTTGCCCGATCCGGAGTGGCCCACCAGAAAGACGAACTCGCCCGCCCTGATCTGGAGGCTGAGCCCGGCGAGGGCGGGCTTGTCGGGCTGGGCGGGGTAGACCTTGGTCACGTTGCGCAGCGAGATGACCACGGGGCCGAGCTTTTGCTGCTGGCCCTCCTGCATGGCGAGGTCCGCATACGAGCCCACGGCCTCGGTTGCCACCAGGTTCTCGTTGCCGCTGTGCAGGCCGGCCTGGGTGCCCTGTCCGCGCTCGGGGACGATGTTGCGGCGCTGCGCTGCGCCTGCGGCAGCTGCGTCGCCGCGGCCGTAGCGGCCCTGGCTGCGCTGCTGGGGATTGTCTGTGCGGTTGGGGCGCCCCTGCTGGGGGGCTGCTCCACGGGATTGCTGGCCGCTCATCCCATGGGCACCGCGCGGAGACTTGCCGAATTTCAATGCCACGTTTTTGCTCCGTTCGCTTGCGATTGTGCGGAACAGGCCGCAGGGGTCCTGCAGCACATTCCAGACAGGAGATTCTACCGCGCTTTCTCCGGGCGAAAAACCCTCTCTCCCCTGCAGACACGGAGTCTACACAGGAAAGAGGGCGGGGTTGTCCCCTAGAGGGCGGCGATGACGGCGTCTGTGAACGCGGTGGATCCGGCCGCACCTTGGGCAGAGCCGGTCAGGATCTTCTTGATGTCGCCGGTGAGCACCTCGCCTGCCGCGTAGACGCTCTCGATGGCCGCGCGGATGCGGCGAGCCGCGTCGTGCTCGCCGATGTGGTCGAGCAGCATGCAGCCGCTGAGGATCTCTGCGGTGGGGTTGGCGATGCCCATGCCCGCGATGTCGGGGGCAGAGCCGTGCACCGCCTCGAAGATGGCGGCGTTGGCGCCGATGTTGGCACCCGGGGCCATGCCCAAGCCGCCCACGAGGCCGGCGCACAGGTCGCTGACGATGTCTCCGTAGAGGTTGGGCAGCACGAGCACGTCGAAGTTGGCAGGGTTGGTGACCAGGTTCATGCAGGTGGCGTCGACGATCATGGCCTCGAACTCGATGCCGGGGTACTCTGCGGCAACCTCCTGGGCGCAGCGCAGGAAGAGGCCGTCGGAGTGCTTCATGATGTTGGCCTTGTGCACCGCGGTGACCTTGCGGCGGCCGTTGGCGACGGCGTAGTCGAAGGCGGCCCGCACGATGCGCTTCGAGCAGGTGACGCTGATGGGCTTGAGCGAGATGGCGCTGTCCGGGCGGATGCTGCCCAGGCCCCTGTCCTGCGCCCAGGCGATCAGCTCGGCGGCCTCGGGGCTGTCGAGCTCGGCCTCGATGCCCGCGTAGAGGTCCTCGGTGTTCTCGCGGAAGATCACGATGTCGACATCGCTGTAGCGCGCGCCCGTGCCCTTGATCGACCAGGTGGGGCGCAGGTTGGTGTAGAGGTCGAAATGCTTGCGCAGGGCCACGTTGATGCTGCGGAAGCCCGAGCCCACGGGCGTGGTCACCGGGCCCTTGATGGCGATGCCGGTCTGGGCGATGGAGTCGAGCACCTGCTGCGGAAGCGGGGTGCCGTGCTCTTCCATGACGCCGGCGCCCGCGTTCACGACCTTCCAGTCGATGTCGACGCCGGCGGCAGCGATGACGCGCTGCATGCAAGCGGTGATTTCGGGGCCGATGCCGTCTCCGGGGATGAGGGTGATGGTGTGGGTGCTCACGGGCGCTCCTTTCGAGGCCCCACCCTCCCCCTGGAGGGCGGGAGGGTGGAGGTTACTGTGCCTTGCAGGCGTCGACGATCTGGCGGCTGCGCATACGCAGGGTGCCGCGGGCGTTCTCGGCGTCGAACTCCATGCGGGCGGCAAGTGCTGCGGCGACCTCGGGGTCGAGCGCGGACTCGGCAAAGGCCGCCAGGCTCGTGAGCATGTCGTTGAACTCGCCGTTGCCGTGGTGGCACTGGATGGCCTCGTCGATGAGGGGCCAGACCCTGGCGGAGCCCTCCGCGCTGGCAGAGCCGCTCACGCACAGCAGGCGGAAGGCCGCCTCGCGGACGATGCCGGAGTCCTCGTCGAAGAGGGAGTCCTCGGCGGCGTCGTAGGCCTCGTCGGCGCCGAACTCGCCGGCTGCCGCCTGGGCGCACAGGAAGTTGAGGCACTCCCAGCGCGCCTGGTTGCCGGGCTTGGCCAAGGCCTCGAGCACGGCGTCTGTGGCCGGGCGCACGGCGGCGGCATCGGAGCGGGCGGCCAGAGCCAGGGTGGCTGCGGCCTTCTGGCGCTTGGAGCGGCTGGAGCTTGCCAGCAGCTCCTCGAGCAGGGCGAGGGTCTCGGAGCTTGCGCGGGCGGCGCGTGCGGCGGCCTCGCGCTGCTCGGGGGTGTCGAGCAGGAGTTCGTCAGACATGGAGCGTATCCTTTCCGGTGATGTGCATGCGGTGCGCTTCCGGCACGGGCGCGCGGCCTGTGCCGGAAGGAGTGGTTAGTCGTTGGGGGCGTCCTCGAAGGAGGCGATGCCGCTCTTCTTCAGCTGCGAGGCGAAGGACTCGCGCTGGGCGAGGGGCTCGTAGGCGCGGTTGCCGTCGAGCGACTTGTAGGCGGGGCGGATGATGCGGCGCCCGGTTGCCAGCTCCTCGAAGCGGTGGGCCGTCCAGCCGGCCTGGCGGGCAACGGCGAACAGCGGCGTGAAGAGCTCTTCGGGGATGCCGAGCATCTTGTAGACCAGGCCCGAGTACATGTCGATGTTGGCGCAGATCGCCTTGGAGCTGCCCTTGACCTCGGCGAAGAGCTCCGGGGTCAGGCGCTCGATGGTCTCGATGAGCTCGAACTCGGGCTGGTATTCGGTGCCCTGCGCCAGCTGGCGGGCGTAGCGCTTGCAGATGACGGCGCGCGGGTCGCTCAGGGTGTAGACGGCGTGGCCCATGCCGTAGACCAGGCCGGAGCCGTCGTTGGCCTCCTTGCGCAGGACCCTGCGCAGGTAGTCGGCCACCTGGCCCTCGTGGCCGATGCCCCGCTTGCCATGGACGGCCCTGAGCTGCTTTTCCGCAGTCATGCTCAGCGCGAGGCCTCCGGCGGTGCCGCTCTTTTCTCCGTCTCGGGTGCGGAGTCTGACGTCCGCGTGTGGGATGTCACCACCCCGTGGAAGCCCGAGGAGTGTCATGTGACGTGGTCTGACAGCAAGGCCGTCGTGCCTGTTTTCGCGGGTGCCGTAGGAGAG
>SFLO01000078.1 GCA_004553405.1 Coriobacteriaceae bacterium | reverse complement strand
TGACATCACCACCTTCGACCCGCTGGAAAACGACCTCATCTTCGAGCGCTTCCTCTCGCCAGAGCGAACGGAGATGCCCGATATCGACATGGACTTCGACGATGAGCGAAGGCTGGAGGTCGTCCAGCACGTGAGGGACGTCTACGGCCCGGAGAAGATCGCCCACGTCATCACCTACGGCAAGATGAAGGCCAAGCAGGCCGTCAACGACGCCGCGCGCGTGCTGGACTACCCCGTCTTCGTCGCGCAGAAGATCTCGAAGATGATCCCCAACGACCCCAAGATGACGCTCGACCGCGCCATGGCAGAGGTCCCGGACCTGCGCGAGGCCTACAACACAGACCCGGACACCGCCAAGATCATCGACGCCGCCAAGTCGCTCGAGGGCATCACCCGCGGAGAAGGCGTGCACGCGTCTGCCGTCATCATCTGCCGCGACCCGGTCTACGACTACGTGCCCGTCAAGAAGGACACCAAGGGCGGCGTCATCATCACCCAGTATGACGGCGTCATGACGGCGGACATGGGCCTGCTCAAGATGGACTTCTTGGGCCTGCGCACGCTCACCGTCATCTCCAAGGCCAAGGAGAACGTCCGCGAGAACTACGGCCTAGAGATCGACCTGGAAAAGCAGGTCGACTTCGAGGATCCCAAGATCTTCGAGCTCATGTGCTCCGGCCACACCGCCGGCGTGTTCCAGATCGAGTCCGACGGCATGACCTCGCTGCTCAAGCGCATGCAGCCAGACCGCTACGCAGACATCGTGGCAACCATCGCGCTCTTCCGCCCGGGCCCCCTGGGTGCCGGCATGGTCGACGACTACGTCAACCGCAAGAAGGGCATTACGCCCGTTGTCTACTACGACGAGCGTCTCAAGTGGATCTTGGAAGACACCTACGGCACCATGGTCTACCAGGAGCAGGTCATGCGCATCTCTGTGGAGATGTGTGGCTTTACCGTGGGAGAGAGCGACAAGGTCCGCAAGGCTGTGGCCAAGAAGAAGATCGCCCTCATGAAGGAGGTCGAGCAGACCTGGGCAGACGGCAATACAGAGACCATGGAAAACCACTGGCTCAACGGCGCCGTGCGTAACGGCTACAGCCGCCAGGTGGCCCAGCAGGTGTGGGACGACGTCCTCAAGTTCGCCGAGTACGCCTTCAACAAGTCGCATTCCGCGGCCTACGCCATCCTCGTCATGCAGACGGCCTGGCTCAAGGCCTACTACCCGCACGAGTACATGGCCGCCGTGCTGTCCAGCTACATGGGCAAGACGGAGAAGATCGTCCACTACGTCAACGCCTGCAAGAAGGACGGCATCCCCGTCCTGCCGCCAGACATCAACATCTCGCGCCGCGACTTCACGGCGGTGCCCGAGGGCGTGCGCTTTGGCCTGGCGGGCCTGCGCGGCGTGGGCGAGAAGGTGGTCGACATCATCATCGCCGAGCGCGAGGAGAACGGCCCGTACGAGACCCTCCACGACTTCCTCTACCGCATGCCGGCAGAATGCGCCAACAAGCGCGTGGTCGAAGCGCTGGTCAAGGCGGGCGCCTTCGACTCCACGGGCTACACGCGCCGCCAGCTGTGGAACTTCGTCAACGAGGGCGGCCTGCTCGAGCAAGCGCAGCAGCGCCGCCAAGACAGGGAAGACGGCCAGGTCTCGATGTTCGATCTCTTCGCCGAGGCAGAGGAAGATGCCGGCGGCAGCGCAGATGAGGTGCCTGCGCCAGACGGCATCGAGTGGGACCGCGTCCAGAAGCTCGACTTCGAGAAGGAGATGGTGGGCATCTATGTTTCCGACCATCCCCTGAGCCCTTACAGCGCACTGCTCGAGCGCGCCGCAGACATGGAGATCGCAGACCTCGCAGACGAGGAGAAGGCCAAGGACGGCCGCAACATCGCCATCGCTGGTCTGGTGACCTCCATGAACGTGAGGGTCTCCAAGGCGGGCAACAACTTCGCCACGCTTACGGTTGAGGACATGACCGGCAGCGTCGACTGCGTGATGTGGGCCAAGGCGCTCGAACCGGTGCGCAGCTGGCTCGAAGAAGACAAGATCGTCAAGCTGCGCGGCAAGCTCGAGCGCAGCGACCGCGGCGTGCAGGTGATCGCCTACGAGTGCGAGCCCCTGCAGCTGGAGGGCGAGGGCGGCGGCCCGCGCGGCCCCGTGGCGCTTGCCGTGCGCGTGCGCAGCGACCGCTTCTCGTCAGACACCATGGCCAAGCTGAGCGCCATCTTCGACAACTACCCCGGCGCGCAGCCCGTGACGCTTTTCATCGAGCAAGCAGACGGGCGCAAGTTCCGCGCGGAGCTGCCCCTGGGCGTCAACGTTGCCAGCCAGGAGCTGCTCAGGCAGGTCGAGGAGCTGGTGGGCCCGGGTGCCTGCAAGCTCACCTAGGCGCAGGCGCGGCAATAAGACAAACCGGGAATAGCCGGCGGGGCAGTGTGCCCCGCCGGCTTTTTGCGCGGCGCGTTCTGGGCGCTTTCTGGGTTTGAAACCAGGCATTCCGCGCCGAAGAGAGAGGAGGAGCGGATGATGTCCTTGCCCACCTCCTTGCCCAGGCCAAGAAGGTCTCGTCCATCAACTTTGGCAGCTGCCCAGGCCTGAGCTCCAAGTACTGGAAGAATTCCGCAAAGAAGAAGCGCCTCGTCCTCAAGTGGGAGTAGCAGGACCTGCCTGCCGTTGCCCTGCAGGGAGCGGCTGCGAGCGGAGTGGTGAGCGGTGCAGGCAAGTCCTAGCTGTTTGCTGAGGATTGGAGCGCGGTGCTAGGCTGCGCCCATATGAGAGAGCGCCGCGGGACGAGGGCCCGCGGCGCATATGAAAGGAGAACGCCATGAAGCTTGCAGTCCCCTCCGAGACCGATGCCGGTCTTGAGAGCATCCGCAGCGGCCACTTCGGCCACGCGCCCTACTTCACCGTCGTCGAGATCGAGGACGGCAAGGTCGTCAGCGCCAGCAGCGTCAAGAACGCCGACCACGACGCCGTGGGCTGTGGCGGCGTCATCGAGTACGCCATGAGCCTGGGGATCGACGCCATGCTCGCCGTTGGCATGGGCCTGCCGCCCCTGACGCGCTTCAACGCCGCCGGCATCAAGGTCTACTCCGAGCGCAACACCCCCGTGGTGGGAGACGCCGTGCAGATCTTCCTCATGGGCCTGTGCCCCGAGATGCGCGCCGAGGATGCCTGCCGCCACTAGGGGCGCGCACTGCCGCCACCACCGCGCGAACGCCCGCGCGCAGCACGTACAATGGGACGCCGAAGCAGGCGTGAAGTTCGGCATCCCGCGCAACTCCTTCCTCGCGCCGCACCTGCAGGGGCGCATCGTCTTCGAGCCGGAGTACGCCTTGGCAAGCGCCGTGCAGGGTATCGAGGGGTTCTCGCACCTGTGGCTGCTGTGGGAGTTTGAGAACGGCGCGCCCGGCGGCACGGCCGATGACCTCGCGGTTGACAGCGCCGCCGCAAGCAGGGTCGGCTCCACCACCAAGTGGACGCCCACAGTGCGCCCGCCGCGCCTGGGCGGCAGCCAGCGCATGGGCGTCTTCGCCACGCGCAGCCCCTTCCGACCCAACCCCATCGGCCTCACCTGCGTGCAGCTCGAGCGCGTCGAGCTCACAGACAAAGGCCCCATCCTGCACGTGCTGGGCGCAGACTTGCGCGACGGCACACCCATCTACGACATAAAGCCCTACATCCCCTTTGCGGACTGCCACCCAGAAGCTGTGGGCGGCTTCATCGACGAGGTCCCCTGGCAGGAGCTCGAAGTCGACCTGCCCGCCGAGCTCGCCACCCGGGTCCCAGCCGCCAAGCTGCCGGGGCTTGTCGAGGTGCTGCGCCAGGACCCGCGCCGCGCAGGCAGCAAGCACGAACCGCAGCGCATCTACCACCTGGCGTACGCGGGCCTCGACATCTCCTTCACGGTCGATGCCCCCGCATTGCGCGTGGTGGGCGTCGAGCCCCTGCTCCTCGATTAGCGCGTTGCGGACGAGTGCAGAAGATACCGTCCGTGCAGCTTGCATGCGCACCGCGAGCTGTGTGTGCCGTTTGCAAATTCATATAATGGGAGCCTTGCAGCGGAGGGCAGGTGAGAGTACTCTAGCACTCTACCGTGATAAAGTGCTTGCGGGCCACCAGCGCCCGCTCCCCACACATGAGGAGAACGACCACATGATCCCAACCACCCCTCGGGGTTTTCGCGACTGCCTGCCCACAGAGGCAGCATGGCGCCAGGCGGTCGACCGCCGCGTGCGCGACAGCTTTGCCGCCTGGGGCTACCTGCCCATCGAGACGCCCACCCTCGAGCGCCTCGAGGTGCTCGAGCTGGCCGGCGCGCTCTCTGACACCCCGTTCCGCTTCTTCGACAGCGACAACAACCTCCTGGCCCTGCGTCCGGACTGCACCCTGCCGGCCGCGCGCCTCACGGCCCTGCGCCTGCGCGGCAAGGAGGCGCCGTTCCGCCTGTGCTATTCCCAGCGCGTCTTCCGCGAGCAGGGCAGCCTCTATGGCGAGGACCGCGAGTTCACCCAGATGGGCATCGAGTTCATCGGCGGCACCGGCGCCATGGCAGATGCCGAGGTCATCTGCATGCTCTTCGACGCCTTGAGCGCAGCAGGCGTGCGCGACTTCACCGTGGCGCTGGGCACCGTCAAGGTGCTGAACGCCCTGGTGGCAGGCGCCGGCGGCGACGAGCTCTGGCAGGCGGCCGTGCGCGATGCCTTCCATAGCTCGGACTTCGTGGCCGTGGACGGGCTTTCTACCGCCGAGGGCATCCGCCCCGTCTATGGGCGCGCGATTAAGGAGCTCAACCGCATCCGCGGCGGGCTCGAGGCCATCGAGCGCTGCCGCGAGCTGGTGGAGCCGCTGGGCTGCGACGACGGGCTCGACCAACTCGAGGCCGTCTTCAAGCTGGTGAGCTCGACGGAGGAGGCCGGCACCCTGCTGGTCGACTTCTCGGTGATCAGCTCGTTCGACTACTACACCGGCATCGTCTTCAAGGCGTACGCACCCGGCCTGGGCCAGAGCCTGGGCAGCGGAGGCCGCTACGACACCACGCTCGAGGCCTTTGGCCGCAAGGAACCGGCCGCGGGCTTTGCCCTGGGGCTCGAGCGCGTGATGCAGGCGCTGGAGGCGCAGGGCGCTCAGCCGCCCTCCGTGCGCCCGGACGCTGTCGTGACCCCGCTCGAGGGCGAGACCCCCGAGCAGACCTTCGCCCGCGCGGCGCAGCTGCGCCGGGAGGGCAAGCGCGTTGTGATCGGAGGCGAGCGCTGATGGCAGAGAACCTGAGGATCGCGGTGCCCAAGGGCTCGCTCTTCGCAGACGCGGTGGAGCTGCTCACCAAGGCCGGCCTGGACACCACGGGTTTGGCAGACCCGGGCCGCAAGCTCATCATCAGCAACCCGGGCGTCGACTTCATCATCGTGCGCCCCACAGACGCCCCGGTCTTTTGCGCCTACGGCGGCGCGGACTGCGGCATGTGCGGCAAGGACACCCTGGTGGAGGCCGACCTCAACGTCATGGAGATGGTCGACCTCAAGTTCGGCGGCTGCCGCTTTATCGTGGCCGAGCCCGAAGACGCCGCCGGCCGCGCCGAGCAGGTCTACGAGCGCACGGGCTCGCTGAGGGTGGCCACCAAGTACCCGGCCATCACGCAGCGCTTCTTCGCCGCCCAGGGCAAGCAGGTCGACGTCATCAAGATGCACGGCAACATCGAGCTGGCGCCCATCACCGGCATGGCCGATTACATCGTCGACATCACGGCCACCGGGCGCACCCTGCGCGAGAACAAGCTGCGCATCGTCGACGAGGTGCTCGAGTCGACGGCGCGCTTCATCGCCAGCCCGGCAAGCGCCCGCACCGACGAGCGCGTGCGGGCCCTGGCAGCCAAGCTCGAGGAGTTGGCCGCCCAGCAAAACGAGGTGAAGGTGACCGCAGGCGGAGAGGGCAAGTAGCCCGCCGCGGCTGCGCCAAGCGGGCCGGAGTGCTATAACCAGCCCATCGAAACCAACCATGTGAGGAGACACAGCATGCGACGCATAGATCTGAACCCGGGCGACGTTTTCGACGCTTCTCAGCTGCACAGGGACAGCGCCTTCGACGCCGAGGCCATGAAGGTGGCCGTCGACATCATCGACAACGTGCGCGGCAGGGGAGACGACGCCCTGCGCGAGTACGCCGCCAAGTTCGACGGCGTGGAGCTGGCTGCGCTCGAGGTGAGCGACGAGGAGATGGAGGAGGCCCTGGGCCTGGTCGACGAGGCCTTCATGCGCTCCATCGAGTACGCGGCAGACAACATCACGGACTTCCACCGCCGCCAGCTGCAGCAGAGCTGGTTCAGCACCCGCAAGGACGGCGCCATCACCGGCCAGAAGGTCACCCCGCTCGACCGCGTGGGCATCTACGTGCCCGGCGGGCGCGCCCAGTACCCCTCCACCGTGCTGATGAACGCCATCCCCGCCAGCGTGGCCGGCGTGGGAGAGATCATCATGTGCACCCCGCCGCAGAAGGACGGCAAGGTCAACCCCTACACCCTGGCCGCCGCCAACGTGGCCGGTGTGGACCGCATCTTCAAGACCGGCGGCGCCCAGGCCATCGGCGCCATGGCCTACGGCACCCAGAGCATCCCGGCCGTGGACAAGGTCACTGGCCCCGGCAACGCCTTTGTGGCTGCCGCCAAGAAGCTCGTCTCCGGCGACTGCGGCATCGACATGATCGCCGGCCCTTCTGAGGTCTGCGTGATGGCAGACGACAGCGCCATCCCGGAGTTCGTGGCCATCGACCTCATGGCCCAGGCCGAGCACGACCCCAAGGCCACCTGCTACCTGGTGACCACGGAGCCCGAGATGGTCGACGACATCCTCGAGGCCATGGAGGAGCTGCTGCAACAGTCCGAGCGTGAGGAGATCACACGCGCCTCGCTCGAGCACGGCCTCATCATCACCTGCGCCACCCTCACCCAGGCCTTCGACGCCGTCAACGCCATCGCGCCGGAGCACCTGGAGATCTGCATGAGCGACCCCTGGGAGCTGCTGGGCGCCGTCAGGCACGCCGGCGCGATCTTCCTGGGCAGCTGGACGCCGGAGTCTGTGGGCGACTACATCGCCGGCCCCAACCACACCCTGCCCACCGGCGGCACCGCCGCCTTCAGCGGGCCGCTGAGCGTGGACGACTTCGTCAAGAAGTCGAGCGTGATCAGCTACACCTTTGACGCCCTGGAATCCGAGGCAGACGCCGTCATGACCCTGGCCGCGCGCGAGGGCCTGTGGGCGCACGGCCGCGCCGTCGACGTGCGCATGGCCTTCATGCACTACGCGATGGAGCATATGGGCGGCTGCGGATGCGGTTGCGGTTGCGATGACGACGACTGCGGCTGCGGCGAGGACTGCGACTGCCACGAGGGCGGCTGCGGCGACCCGGACTGCGCATGCGGCCACGGCGACGACCCCGCCCACGAGTGCAGCTGCGGGTGCCGCTGATGCGGGCGGTGCGCCCTTCGGCCCCGCGCGTGGCAGGCATCGAGCCCTACGACCCCAAGTCGCTGCCGGCCGAGGTCTTCATCTCTGCCAACGAGAGCCCCTACAACATCCCCGCGCCACTGCGTGAGCGCATCGTCGAGCGCATCGCGGGCCTGAGCTTCAACCGCTACCCGGACCCGCTGGCCAACACCCTGCGCAGCGAGCTGGCCGCCATGTACGGCCTGGAGCGCGGCAACGTGATCTTGGGCAACGGCGGCGACGAGCTGCTCTTCAACCTCATGCTCACCTGGGGCGGGCCCGGCCGCACGCTGATGAACTTCCCGCCGTGCTTCAGCATCTACGAGCTCAACGCCCAGATCACGGGCACGAGCGTGGTGAACATCCCGCGCGTGGGCCACGACTACCGCATCGATGTGGACGCCGCCGTCGAGCGCCTGGCGCAAGGCGACGTGGACGTGGTCATCCTCACGAGCCCCAACAACCCCACAGGTTGCTGCTGTCCCGTCGACGACATCCGCCGCATCCTGGACGCGTCCGACGCCTTGGTGCTGGTTGACGAGGCCTATATCGAGTTCGCTCCGGAGAAAAGCTCGCTGCCTCTGCTGGCCGAATACGAGAACCTGCTCATCTTGCACACCTTCTCGAAGGCCTTCAGCGCCGCCGGCGTGCGCCTGGGCTAT
>SFLO01000077.1 GCA_004553405.1 Coriobacteriaceae bacterium | reverse complement strand
CATCCTCTTTACCCGTGTGCCCAAGGCGGGGCAGGCCAAGACGCGCCTCATCCCGGCCCTGGGCGAGCACGGGGCGGCCGAGTTTCAGTGGCGTCTGCTGGCGCGACTTCTCGGGGAGCTTCGGCATGGAGCTGAGCAGGGGCTTTGGCGTCTGCGTGTCTACTATTGCGGCACGGAGGGGTTTGAGCGCCTGCGGTCGATGGCCGGGGAGGGCGTCGTGTTCGTGGAGCAGGCCGACAATGCAGACCTGGGCGCGCGGATGCGCGCGGCACTTGAGCGTGAGCTTGGGGCGGGTGCGCCCGCGGTGGGCCTCATGGGCTCTGACCTGCCTGAGGCGACGGCCGGCGTTGTGGCCGAGGCACTCGGTCTGCTCGAAGACCCTGCGGTCGACGTTTCCCTGTGCCCCGTCGAGGACGGCGGGTACTGGTTTGTTGGTCTCAAGCGGCCGTTTCCCCAGTTGTTCGAGGGTACAGTCTACGGCGGCGCAAGTGTGTTCGAAGACGCCCTCGCCGCATGCGCCGCTCATGGCCGCGCGGTTGCCGCAGGTCCCCGCCTGCACGACGTGGACACGCCTGAGGACCTGGCGTGGTTCGAGGGCTGGGCAGCAGGCTCGCAGGCAAGGACCGCTCCGGCGGTCTAATACACCGAGCCTGAGCGACGGGGAGGAGTCTGCCGGGGCGCCCCAGCCGGCCGCGAGTCCGCGTCAAGCCTTGCGGTAAAAGTCACTCCAGATCATCTCGAGGTACTCGCGCGACAGGAACTGCTTGATCTTGGCGAACGTGTCCTCGTTGCGCAGGCCCGGGCCGCCTTCGGTGTAGTCGACGCAGGCCATGGCGCACCAGGTGATGCCGCGCAGGCAGGTCACGGTGAGGTAGCCGTCGAGACGCTCGCGCAGGCCCTGCGTGGGGAAACGCCCGGCAACGGCCTGCTCGTACTCGTCAAGGAAGGCCTCTCGCTGCGCGCGGTTGAGAATTGTGCTCGTCTTCCAGTTGGTGGTTGTGGGCACCAGGAAGTGAGACAGGTCCTGCTCGGGTACGCTGAGCAAGGGTTTCTCCCAGTCGATGAGGTAGCTGGGCCGGGTGTCGTCACCGATGAGGAAGTTGTGCGAGTTGAGTTCGGTGTTGGCGATGCAGAGCCGTTGCCCTGCAGACTCTCCTGTGCCCTGCGCGATGGAAAACGCCTCCTGCATCATCGCGTCCACGCGTGTCAAAACGAAGTCATCGGCCGCGTGCCAGGAGCGGTACTTCTCGAACATCTGCCTGCATTCCTGGGCGATGCCGAGCAGCGGGTTGGCGGGGCAGATGAGGGCCTGTCGGGCTGCGGCCGGCACCTCGACCGCATGGACGTCGGCCAGGATGCGCGCCGCTTCGGGCATGTCGGTCTCGTAGGACAGCGGACGTCCGGGCAGGAGCTCCTCGACGCCCACGCCCCAGGGCACGGCCGTGCGGCTCGCGTCACACCACAGCGTGCGCGGGGTGCGACCGCAGGGTTCGAGCAGGTCAAGGGCAGAAAACTCGTAGGTGATCTGATTTTCCAGATGCATCTGGGAGACGTGGTTCACGCGCAGCACAAGCCTGTCGCTGCGCACGCCGCCGCGCGCGTCCAGCTGGTCGAGCGCCGCCTGGGGCGCTGCAAACCAGTAGTTGACGTTGCACTCTCCCTGGGCGAGGCGATGCAGCTGCGGGGCGGATCCTTCGATCCCCAGGGCGCGACGCAGTCCCTCGCATGTCTCAAGGTAGTGCTGAAGCGTAGCCAGCTCGCCCGTCGCGCCTGCGCCCGCCCCTGCCAGCTCGCCCGCGCATTCAGCTTGCTTGGTCATGCGCCCTTCCTTTCAGTGTCGCGCCCTGGTCCTCGCACCCGGTCGCCGCGCGCCCGTATCTGGCCACCGTGTGCTCGCATCCAGCCGCCGACTGGCGTTGCCTTGGCTCCCAATGTATCGCGGCTGCGAGTCGCGTGCCATAAAACACCTGCTAGATATGCCATGGCAGTCCCCTGCGCAAGTCTCTTACAATGTTACCTGTCGATGGCCCCAATCGCCTCGTCTAAGGGCTTGACAGCCGTGACGCCTGCGCGGGTCCGCACCAGAAGCGCGGGGCCATCTTCGATCGTCGCCGGAACACGCAGCTTGCGCGCGCAGAATTCACCGCCCTCAACGCGGCCCTCGATGGCGACCGTGTCCTTGAAGAGCTTGCCTACCGAGTCGGTCGCGGGGCGCAAAAGAATATCGGCACCCGTTCCCACCTGCTCGATTGCGCCATGGGCCATGCACACGACCTGGTCGCTCATGGTGATGGCCTCCACGGGGTCGTGCGTGACCATGAGAATCGTGAGGTCGAGTGACTCGTGCAGCGACAGCACGAGCGCACGCATGTCCTCGCGCAGCGACTCGTCGAGGGCGCTGAAGGGCTCGTCCATGAGGACTGCGCGCGGGCTTGCCACCAGGGCGCGTGCAAGGGCCACGCGCTGGCGCTGGCCGCCCGAAATCTCATGCGTGCGCCGTGCTCCCAAGCCCGCGAGCTGCACGTTTCCCAGCATGCGCTGTGCTTGGGTGCGGCGCTCCTCCTTGCCCATGCCGCGCACCTTGAGCGGGAACGCCACGTTGTCGAGCACCGACATGTTGGGGAAGAGGCGCGCGTCTTGGAACACCATCGAGACGCCGCGCTTGTTGGCGGGCAGGTCGTCCACGGCCGCTCCGTCAAACAGGACGTGCCCCTCGTCGTGCACAGCCAGGCCGTTCGCCACGCGCAACAGCGTGGTCTTGCCCGCGCCGCTCTCGCCCAGGATGGAGACGAACGCGCGGTCGGGCACGCTCAGGGTCACGTCGCGCAGCAGCTGGGTGCCCTTTATTGCCAGGCAGATATGGTCAAAGTCGATGCGCATGGCGTGTCAGCTTTCGTAATACGCAGTCTCCTCGACCGCGCGCAGCTTGTGGATGAGCAACTCAAAGGCAAGGAAGACCGTCAGGGTCACGGCGATGAAGACGATACCGTAGGCGCCTGCGATTGTGCGGTCGCCGCCCCCCAGGTACGGGAAGAGCACGAGTGCGAAGGTCCGGACGGCCCCGCCTCCGATGAGCAGGGTGAGGAAGTACTGCGAGAACGACAGGATATAGCACATGAGCAGCGACGACGCGATGCCGGGCGCAAGGCCGGGCAACGTTGCGTGCACAAGTGTGGCGAACCGTCCCGCCCCGCAGGTGAGTGATGCCTCCTCCATGCGCCGGCCCGCCGCGCGGGTGACGTCGCACATGATGTTCATGGCATAGGGCAGCGCCACGATGCTGTGCGCAAGAATCACGCCGCCCACACTGCGCGCCAGGCCCAGCCGGATGAAGGCGACCTGCACGCCCATGGCGAAGACGGTTCCCGGGATGAGGAAAGGCAGCATCGTGGCGAACTCAAAGAGCCGTCGACCTCTCCATGTGTGCAGGCAGATGGCGCGTGCGCCCAGGGTCGCCACGCAGGTGGTGAAGGCTGCGCACGCGATTGCTATGCCGATGGAGAGCCACAGACTTCCCAGGCCCGTCGAGGAGTCGGCGAGCACGGTCTCAAAGCCGCGCGTGGTGAGGCTGGCGGGTGCAAGGCTCGGCCAGGGCCAGGAGGCCGAGACCGACCAGGTTGCTACAATGGCGATGGGAATGAGCACCAGCACCAGGTGAACGGCCAGGTAGATGCGGGCCCAGAAGGTGACTTTGGGGGCCTTGGATCCCCGGGGCCCGTTGGTGCCCTGGGGGCTGGGGCGCCCTCTCTTTTCACTACGCATGGACGCCTCCCGCCTGCCTGCGGTCGCGCAGCGCGATGCTCGCGAAGTAGACGATCGTGGCCAGCGAGCACAGAAGCGTCGTGGTGCCGTTGAGCGCCATGGAGTAGCAGCGGTTCACGATGTCGGGGTCTTGGAACTCGATGAAGGCCAGGACCGGCAGGGTCTTGGGCGCGGTGGGTCCTAGCAGGAACGGCACCTCGTAGCTGCCCAGGGCAAAGACGAACACCACGAGGAAGGCACGCAGGATGGCGCCCGCGCACAGGGGCAACGTCACCTGCAGAAAGGCCTGGCGGGCGTCGGCTCCGCACGTGCGCGCCGCCTCGCCCAGGCTCTCTGAGATGTGCCTCATGAGGGAGACGGTGCAAAAGGCCAGGTAGGGTATTTCTTTCCAGATGTATACAAGGATGATGCCCCACCCCGAGGTTGCACCTGTCGCGCTGGGGAAGTCGCTCGGCGTGGCGACGAGGCCTACCAGGTGCAAAAGCCGCGCGACCAGGCCTGACCCGGAGAACGCGAACATGACGGCCATGGCCACGAGGGCATGCATCGTCATGATGGGAACCTGCAGGGCGGCGAGCCGCGCAACGCGGCCCGCTTTGGCCTTGACCAGCACGTAGGAGAGCGCCACGCCGCCCACGAGGGCAATGAGCGACGAGACAAGCGCGAGGTAGAGGCTGTAGAGCAGTGAAGAGAGCAGGTCCTCACGTGCGAAGACCTGCTCGTAATACTCAAGCGTGGGGGTGTGCATGTCCAGGAATGGCATGATGCCGAACCCCTGGGCCACCCCGTTTGCCACGCCAAAGATAAACACGCAGGCAAGAAGCGCCGCCGGCAGGGCGAGTAGATAGGGGGCGACGCGGTTGCGTGCCTTCCTTGGCAACAGGCTCATGAATCGCCCTACTTGCCAGGTACTTCGTCGTGCCAGATCTTCTCGAGCACGGGAATGACCGGGCCACAGGCCTCGGCGACGGCATGCTCGAGCTTCACGTCGAGGGGGAGCTGTGCGCTGCCGAGTTCGACGGCATCGAAGGCGGCGTGGTCCTCCTCGCAGAGCTTGTCGAGGTCGAGCACAGTGATGTTGCCCAGTACCTCGTAGCGGGTGAGCTGGTAGTCGGGGCTCAGGACCTCGTTGATCGTGACCATGGCGGCCTCCTTGTGGGGGG
>SFLO01000076.1 GCA_004553405.1 Coriobacteriaceae bacterium | reverse complement strand
CATGGCGGCGGCGATGGCGTCTGCGTCGACTTCCTCAACGCCCTCGAAGCCCTCGCACAGGCCGCGCAGGATCTGGCTGGTGATGACGCCGGAGTTGCCGCGAGCGCCCATGAGCGAGCCGTGGGTCACGGCCTTGCGCAGGGCCTTGGAGTCTGCGCCCATGGGGAGCGCCTTGACTTCCTTGGCCACGGACTCCATGGTGAGCGACATGTTGGTGCCGGTGTCTCCGTCCGGGACGGGGAAGACGTTGAGGCGGTTGACCTCCTCCTTGCGCTCGGCGAGCGCGGCGGCAGCAGATGCGATGCAAACGCGAAGTTCGGTGATGTTCATGTGCTGTTGGTCCCTTGCTTAGATGATCGGGGGCGGGCTTAGTCTCTGATCTTCACACCCTGGACGTGGATGTCGACGGACTCGACGGGGAGCTGGGCGGAGTCCTGGAGGACGTAGGCGACCTTCTCTGCGAGCATGCGGCTGACCTCGGCGAGGTTGGTGCCATGCTCGACGACGATGTAGAGGTCTGCGCAGATCTTGCCCTCGTCGTTCTTGGAGATCTCGATGCCCTTGCGCAGGCGGTTGTTGGGCAGGAGCTTGGCGATGCCGTCGCGGAGCGTTGGGTCTGCCATGCCGACGACGCCGTAGCTCTCCAGGGCAGCGTAGCCTGCCATGTCCGCGATCACATCGTTGGCGACGGTGAGCTTGCCAGGGATGTTCTGTGCCATGGTGGTTGCTCCTATCGTTCACAGGTTTCAAACCTCTAGATTTTACGGCTGCTGCGAAAGCAGGGGCAGCATGACACGATTTTTGCACAAAAAAGCGCCCGCAGGGTTTGCGGGCGCTTGTGGCGGTGCGGGGTGCCCTTGCGGGCTGCCCTTAGGCCTTGAGGGCCGCGTGGGCTGCTGCCAGGCGCGCGACGGGCACGCGGTAGGGCGAGCAGCTGACGTAGTTGAGGCCCACCTTGTGGAACTTGGCTATGGAGTCGGGGTCGCCGCCGTGCTCGCCGCACACACCCAGGCAGATGTCCGGGTTGGTGGCGCGGCCGCCCTTGGCGGCGATGTCGACCAGCTTGACCACGCCGTCGTCGACGGTGGCGAAGGGGTTGACCTTCATGATGCCCAGGTCCTCGTAGTCCTTGAAGAACTTGCCCTCGACGTCGTCGCGGGAGAAGCCGAAGGTGGTCTGGGTGAGGTCGTTGGTGCCGAAGGAGAAGAAGTCGGCGTGCTTGGCGATCTCGTCGGCGGTGACGGCGGCGCGCGGCAGCTCGATCATGGTGCCGATCTGGATGAAGGAGAGGTCGACGCCCTCGCGCTCGGCGACTTCGGCGATGGCCTTCTCGGCCTCACCGCGGACGTAGGTGAGCTCGTTTTCCATGGAGACCAGCGGGATCATGACCTCCGGCTTGGGATCGAAGCCCTCCTTGAGCAGCTTGGCGCATGCGGTGGCGATGGCGCGCACCTGCATGGCGGACAGGCCGGGCATGGTGATGCCCAGGCGGCAGCCGCGCAGGCCGAGCATGGGGTTCATCTCTGCCATGCCGTCTGCAGCGGCCAGCAGCTTGTTGACCTCAGAGGCGTCCTGGCCCTTTGCCTCGAGCACGGCGGCCTTGATGGCCAGCTCGCGCGGGGCGGGCAGGAACTCGTGCAGGGGCGGGTCGAGCAGGCGGATGATGACCGGCAGGCCGTCCATGGCCTTGAGCATGCCGTAGTAGTCGCCCTGCTGCAGCTCGTAGAGCTTGTCGAGGGCCTCGTTGTAAGCGGCGGCGCCCTTCTCGGAGAGGATCATGTCGGCCACGATCTGCTTGCGATCGCCCAGGAACATGTGCTCGGTGCGGCACAGGCCGATGCCCTCGGCGCCCATGTCGCGGGAGAGCTGGGCGTCTTCGGGGTTGTCTGCGTTGGCGCGCACGCCCAGGACGCGGTACTCGTCTGCCCACTCGAGCAGCTTGCCGAGGTCACCGGACATCTCGGGCTCGACGAGCTCGACGGCGCCGAGCATGACCTCGCCGGTGAGGCCGTCGATGGAGATGACGTCGCCCTCCTTGATGACGATGTCGGTGCCGGCGATGGCGGCCTGCTTGGCCTCTGCGTCGATCTTGAGGGCCTCGACGCCGCAGACGCAGGGGGCGCCCATGCCGCGCGCGATGACGGCGGCGTGGGAGGTCTTGCCACCGTGGGAGGTGAGGATGCCCTCGGCGGCGATCATGCCGGCGAGGTCGTCAGGGGTGGTCTCCCAGCGCACCAGGACGGTCTTGCGGCCTTCCTCGGCTGCCTTGACGGCGTCTGCCGCAGAGAACACGGCTTCGCCCACAGCAGCGCCGGGGGATGCGTTGAGGCCCTTGGCCACGACGTTCTTGACGGCGCCCTTGGCGATCTGGGGGTGCAGCAGCTGGTCGAGCTGCTCAGGGGCGACGCGGAGCACGGCGGTCTTCTCGTCGATCATGCCCTCGTCGACCATCTCGATGGCGATGCGCAGGGCGGCTGCGGCGGTGCGCTTGCCCACGCGGGTCTGGAGCATGAAGAGCTTGCCCTGCTCGATGGTGAACTCGATGTCCATCATGTCGCGGTAGTGATCCTCGAGGAGGGTGAAGATCTCCTCGAGCTCGCGGCCCGCCTCCTCCAAGCCGGGCTGCTCCTTGAGCTCGGAGATGGGGCTGGTGTTGCGAATGCCAGCCACGACGTCCTCGCCCTGGGCGTTGACCAAGAAGTCACCGTAGAAGACCTTCTTGCCGGTGGCGGCGTCGCGGGTGAAGGCCACGCCGGTGGCAGAGGTCTCGCCCTTGTTGCCGAAGACCATGGTCTGCACGTTGACGGCAGTGCCCAGGTCGTCCGGGATCTTGTTCTGCTTGCGGTAGATGATGGCGCGCTCGTTCATCCAGGAGCCGAAGACGGCTTGGATGGCCAGCATCAGCTGGGTGTGGGCGTCCTGCGGGAAGGCGACGGCGCCGTCGACCACCAGCTCGGGGTAGTCTGCGGCGGAGACGTTGGAGGTGAAGATGCCCTTGAAGGTGGCGACGAGGTCCTCGAGGTCCTCGGCGGTGAGCTCGGTGTCCTGCTTGACGCCGCGCTCCATCTTCTTGGCAATGATGGCGTTCTCGAAGAGGTCGCCGTCAACGCCCATGACGACGTTGGAGAACATCTGGATGAAGCGGCGGTAGGAGTCCCAGGCGAAGCGGGGGTTGCCGGTCTGCTCGGCCAGGCCCACGACGGAGACGTCGTTGAGGCCCAGGTTGAGGACGGTGTCCATCATGCCGGGCATGGAGAAGGGAGCGCCGCTGCGGACGGAGACCAGCAGGGGGTCCTTGGGGTCGCCGAGCTTCTTGCCCATGCGCTCCTCGAGGTCGATGCGGTACTTCTCGATCTCTTCGACGGCGCCCTCGGGGAAGGTGTTGTTGTTGGAGGAGTACTCCACGCAGGTCTGGCAGGAGATGGTGAAGCCCGGCGGGACGGGAAGGCCGATGTGCGCGGCGTTCTCTAGCAAGGACAGGCCCTCATTGGAGAGGTAGAAGCACACCACAGCCCCGCGCAGCGCACTGCCGGTGCCAATCACATGCACATCCATGATATTCGCCACACCCACCAGCATCAGGATCAGCACCTTCTTGCAGATGCCCCTGAAGCCCACGGCGCTGGACAGCTTCTTGTCCATGACCGCGCACATGAGGCCGGTGATGTAGTCCAGCACCATGAATACGATCAGTGCAATCATCAGTCCGTCCATACCTCCGAGAAAGTAACCCAACCAGCCGCCAAGCGCGGCGCAGGCTATCTGGAGCTTCGTCCAGATCAGATCAATCGAAAAATCACGCATATCTCTTCCTCCTGTTTATCAGCCGCAGATTCTTCCGTACTTTCCGGAGACCCAGCCGTCCCGACCGTCGAAGGAAACCTTCAGCCAGCCGTTCGCAGCGGTTTCGCCCTGGTACGGAAGCAGCGTGTCCCGGTGTGCCACGCCCAGCTTCTCCGCTTCCGTGTTCGGCTGGACGCGCACGTAGCAATTGCCGCCCACGATGCGCACGCAGTTCTCCTGCGAGGGGTTATCCAGGCGCTCCAGCTCTGCCGTCAGGCTGGCGTGGGTCAGTGGGCCGTATTCGCCGTCCGGCTCCATCGCGTGCTGCTTCTGGAATGCGATCACAGCCATCTCCGTGCAGTCGCCGAACTCGCCGTCCGCACCATAGTCGCCGCAGCTGATGCCCAGACGGATCAAGGCTTCCTGCAGGTGCTTCACATCCGCACCCACGCTGCCATTCTTCAGCAGGCGGTCGCCCAGCTTGAATGCGGCAGGCGTGGTTTCTTCCTGTGCCTTTGCGCCGTTGGACAGCACGACGACCGTGTGACCCTTGGTTCTGGTCACGAGGATGTCACCGCGCAGCAAGCGGGCGCTGGACTTGCAGTGCGCATCGTCAGTAATCTTTTCAAAGGCTCCGGTCGCCATCAGCACGCGCACTTCGCTGGAGGTGATGAAATTGCCCGCCCGGATGCCCGCGAAATTCACGCAAACCCGCACGAGGGCGCTGCAGTCGGTGTTGACCTTTTTGGTCGTCCTCGAGGGATCGAAGCCGAAGGACTTCACGTTGTCATAGAGTGTATTCCGGGTCGGCTGGGAGTAGCCGATGTCGTTGTTGTCACAGGCGCGCTCCATCGCCACGGCAATCAACTCCCGCTGCGCGGGGTCAATGGCGCGGAGCACAATCCAGCCCTTGCTGTGCAGGTACCAGTTCTCCGTGGAGACCTCCTTACCGCCGTTCTGGTCGCCGGGCGCGGTGTTGCCATAGCTGCTGCGGGCACTTCCGATTTTAACTGCCATAATTGATACTCCTTCCTGTTGTATACAAAACAGGCCACCCGAAGGCAGCCTGTCCTTGCTCATATGGTTTGTATTGTGACTGTCACGATCACTTCCAGGCATCATTGCTGAAGGCCTGGATATTCGCAGCAGTCCATACACCGTTAT
>SFLO01000075.1 GCA_004553405.1 Coriobacteriaceae bacterium | reverse complement strand
CCCCAGCAGCCGGCCTTCGACCCCTTCGCCCCCAAGGGCGACCCGGCGGCCAACGCCTCGCTCATCAGCCCCAGCGTCTCCACCGCCTTCCCGGCTGTCAGCCCCGCGCTGTCCACCGAGTTCCCCGCGGTGGGCGACTACTCCGCCGCCCCCGGCAGCACCAGCTCGTTCCCCAGCCTGACGGGCACCTTCCCCAGCATCGGCTCTTCCACTGCTGCGGGCGATCCCTTCGGCCAGGCCTCTGCCTCCGACTTCGGCGATGCGGGCGACGCCTTCAACGGCTTCGCGCCCAACATGGACGCCCAGATCGACGCCCCCGCGAGCCGCATGCACGGCTTTATGGACAAGGTGGGCGGGGTCTTCGGCAAGATCGGCCGCAAGAAGAAGGACCAGGACCAGGACCTCAGCGACGGCTGGGTCGACGACGACAACGGCTGGAAGGGCGGCGCCTACTTCGACCAGGACCGCTCCAGCAGCCGCGAGGCCGCGCGTGCCCGCGCCGCCCAGATCAAGGAAGCCGTCGTCTGCATGACTGAGAGCGACCTGCTCGACAAGGAGGTCTGGTTCGTTGCCCTGGGCGCGTCTGGAGCCGGCAACAAGGGCATGAAGAACTTCCTCGAGCTCCACAAGAGCGAGCTGCGCGGTGCCCTCATCATCAACCTCGAGGGTGTGGGCGCGGGCGACATCTGCTTCGTCGACTACGAGGGCACGAGCAAGGCGCGCCGCTCCGACAGGCGCCTGCAGTCGCTGGTCCGCAAGGCGAGCAAGGAGCTCGACGGCACCGAGATGAGCGCCGAGCGCCTCAACTGGCGAGACACAGACGCCACGCCTGCGCTGGAGGCCGGCATGCGCGCCATGACCATCATGGGCTTCGACGGCGTCGCCCCCACGGGCTGGCACTGGACCACCGACTACACCGGCATCGTCGAGGAAGAGAAGCTCGAGTACGTCACCAGCGTCCTCATGAAGATGATCGAGAACAGCTAAGTCCCTCATCGGGCAATGACTCGAGCTGCGGCTTCGCTGGCCTTGGCGTGACCTGTGAAGTCTGACCGCGAAGTAATGAGCCGGCGGGGGTGACCCTGCCGGCTCTTGGCTATGCGTGGAGCGGGTGACGGGATTCGAACCCGCGAATACCAGCTTGGGAAGCTGGGGCCTTACCACTTGGCGACACCCGCGAAGCGAGGGAGATTCTACCACAAGCTCTGCAGATGCAGCAGGGGCGGCTCGCTAGGAGCCGCCCCTGTCATGAAGCTGTTGCGCAGCGCCCGGCTCTAGGCGGCCAGGAGCTTCTCCACAGCGGCGAGCTTGACGCAGACGACGAAGACGTCGAGCGCTTGGTCGAGCTCTTCCAGAGGGGGAAGGGTGGGGGCGATGCGGATATTGCTGTCCTGCGGGTCGTTCTTGTAGGGCCAGGTGGCGCCGGCGCCGGTCATGGTCACGCCGGCTTCCTTGGCGAGGGCCACGACGCGCTTGGCAGTGCCCTCGGCGGCGTCGAAGCTCACGAAGTAGCCGCCGCGGGGCTTGGTCCAGGTGCCCACGCCGCACTCGGCAAGCCCGGACTCGAGCTTGCTCAGCACCAGCTCGAACTTGGGGGCGATGATGGCGGCGTGCTTGGCCATGTGCTCTGCGATGCCCTGGGCGTCCTTGAGGAAGAGCACGTGGCGCATCTGGTTGATCTTGTCGTGGCCGATGGTCTGCACGCCCATGCGCTTCTTGACCTCGGCGATGTTTGCGGGGCTGGCGGCCATGGCGGCGATGCCCGCGCCCGGCAGGGTCACCTTGGAGGTGGAGGCGAACTTGTAGTAGCGCTCGGTGGTGCCGGCCTCTGCGCAGGCCTTGGCAATGTCGAGCAGCTGGTCTTGCTGGGCGGGGTCTGCGCTCAGGTGATGGACGGTGTAGGCGTTGTCCCACATGATGCGGAAGTCCTCGGCAGCGGTCTTCATGGAAGCCAGGCGGCGCACGACCTCATCGGAGTAGGTGACGCCACCGGGGTTGGAGTACTTGGGAACGCACCAGATTCCCTTGACAGCGGCGTCCTCTGCGGCGAGCTTCTCGACCGCGTCCATATCCGGGCCGTCCTCGTTCATGGGGACGGGGATCATCTCGATGCCGAACTCCTGGGTCACGCCGAAGTGGCGGTCATAGCCGGGAACAGGGCAGATGAACTTCACGCTGTCGAGCTTGCACCACGGGGTGCTGCCCTGGGTGCCGAACATCCACAGGCGGGCGATGGTGTCATACATGATGTTGAGGCTGGAGTTGCCGAAGACGATCACATTGGCGGGGTCGTCCTCGAGCATGGAGGCCATGAGCTCCTTGGCTTCGGGCAGGCCGTCGAGCACGCCGTAGTTGCGCAGGTCGCTGCCGTCTGCTGCATGCGGGTCGCTGGTAGAGGTCATGATGTCGAGCATGGGCATGGAGAGGTCGAGCTGGCTGGACGCCGGCTTGCCGCGGGCCATGTTGAGGGACAGGCCCTTGGCCTTGAAGCCGTTGTAGGCGTCCTGGAGGCTGGCGAGCTCGGACTGCAGCTCCTCGGTGGTCATCTGAGCGTAGGTGGTCATTGCGACGCTCCTCGTGTGCGGGGTGGATGAAAGACCTGACCATTATGCTCCCAGTGCGCCGCCTAGGTGACGGCGCATGCCGCAAACGCGCACGCAGGCAGGCTCGCGGGCTCCCGTGCGCTCGGGCTGAGCTGCGCCCTGGGGTATAGTGGGGGCTCCCGTATCCCGCGTGCACCTGTGAGGAGCAGACGTGGCCCTTCTCGCCTTCGACAACGTGAGCTTCAGCTACCCCGGCTCGAGCGCGCCTGCCTTGCGCGGCGTGAGCCTGCAGCTGCAGGCGGGAGAGTACCTCGCCGTGCTGGGGGCGAACGGCTCTGGCAAGAGCACGCTCGCCCTGCATATGAATGGCCTGCTGCAGCCCAGCGAGGGCAGCGTCACCCTGCAGCTGCCCGGCGGCCAGCTGCTCAGCTCGCACTGCAAGGCCGACCTTCCCGCTCTGCGCCGTGCCTGCAGCCTGGTCTTCCAGGATCCAGACGAGCAGACCGTGGCCAGCACGGTGGAGGAGGACGTTGCCTTTGGGCCGGAGAACCTGGGCCTGCCGCGCGAGGAGCTGCGCCGGCGCGTGGACCACGCGCTGGAGCAGGTGGGCCTGGCAGACAAGGCGAGCTGCCTGGTGGTGAGCCTCTCGCGCGGGCAGCGCCAGCGCGTGGCCGTTGCCGGGGCGCTTGCCATGGAGCCCTCCGTGCTCGTCTGCGACGAGCCCACTGCCATGCTCGACGCCCAGGGCAGCCGTGCTGTCATGGAGGTGCTGGCCGAGGTGAACCGCGCGGGCTGCGCCGTGGTGCTCATCACCCACAGCATGGAAGCCGCGCTCCAGGCGCAGCGCATCATCGTGATGGAGGAGGGGAACATAGCGCTCGACGGGACACCGCGCGAGGTCTTCACGGCGCAGCACGCCCGCGAGTTGCGCGATGCGGGGCTCGAGCTGCCGCCGGCAGCCGCCTACGCGCTCGACTGCGGCTGGGGCGACCCGCTGCCGCTGACGATCGGGGAGCTGGCAGAGCGGCTGGGGTCTATTTCTTGATGCGGGGAGCGTGCTCCAGGAAGAACTTGCAGCTGTGGCAGTTCTCCTTCAGCGCTGCCTTGAAGTCGACGTCGACGGCCGAAAATGTCTCCATGCCGCTCGCCTTGCGGTGCTGGGGCTTGGTGCAGATGGTGTAGACGCAGCTGCGCGGGCAGACGCCGAACTTGTAGTGGGGGCAGTCGTCTGTGACGCCGCCGCACCCGCGCTCTTCCCAGCAAGCCATGACCGGACCTCCGTGACGAAGCTACAAAAAACGACCCGCTGAGGGGTCGTTGCAAAGGCGCGTCTGGCGGAGAGCTAGGGATTCGAACCCTAGATAGGAGTTATGTTACCTATACTCGCTTAGCAGGCGAGCGCCTTCAGCCTCTCGGCCAGCTCTCCGCATACGCAAGCTAGGATAATACCAGACTATCCTGCTCAAAGAACCCACATTTTTCCAACAGCGCCCACATTCTGGGAGCGCCACCGCCGCCGCGGCCGAAGAATCTTCGGTTGAAAGAACGAGGCGCGGGTGTCTCATGCCATAATTATCTTTCATGGCCGCACAGGGCCGCAGCTGCGCTACAGGACGGAAAGGGGATCGATGTTCCTCTTGGTGATCGGGTGCCTTGCCTTGGCAGAGGCTCTTGTGTGCTGGGTGTTCGCCGCCAAGGCGTTCAGGCACTCGGGGCGCTTTGCGCTGCCCGTGGGCTTCCTGTGCATCTTTGCCGGCCTTGTCTGCGTTTCTGCGGTGGTCCCGCTCTTCGTCAGGGACGCCACCGTCCTGCGCGCCGTGGGCGTGGTCTTCTTCGGCAGCGTCTTGATGCTCATGACCGCCGGTGTCGACTACGCGCTCAGGCTCAACGTTGTCTCCACCGCCACGTGCCGCCGCGTGCAGGCCGTGCTCTCCGTCGGCAACGCGCTCGACCTCGCGCTGCTGGTGCTCAACGTCTTCATGCCGATTTCCGTGGACTACGCGCTCAGCTACAGCCCCAACTGGGGCTACACCATGACACCCACCTTCCAACAGCTCATGCTCTTCCACTTCGCCTGGTGCTATGTCCAGGCGCTCATCTTCACTTCCTTCGTGGTGCGCAGGGCGGTCAAGGCGCAGGCCGTGTACCGCGCGCCCCTGCTCAGGCTCCTGCTGCTCATCGGCATCTCCGTGCTCTGCAACCTGCTCTACTCCGCGCGCGGCACTCTGGGCCCGCTCGACTACTGCATCTTCATTTACGGCCTCAACGTGCTCGAGGCCTACACCAACGTCTTCCACTACATGCGCGGCATGGAGTACGCTCAGGTCACAGACGTGCTCGCCCAGGGCGCACCCTACCCGGTGCTCTCGTTCGGACCCGGCGGGGAGCTCCTCTTCTCCAACGCCGCTGCCGCGGAGCTCTTCGACCTCGAGTACGACGCTGCCACCGACGCCATCACCCTGCATGACATCGCG
>SFLO01000074.1 GCA_004553405.1 Coriobacteriaceae bacterium | reverse complement strand
TGGTCTCGTCGGTGCCGCGGATCTCGACGCTGCAGTCGCTGGGGACGTCCATGGCAGCGAGCTTGGGCTTGAGCTGGCGGACCAGCAGGGTGGTGTTGTAGCCGTCTGCGATGTCTGCGGTGACATTGCAGTAGTAGGCGCCGTTCATGCGGCCCACGCTCATCAGGCCGGGCTCGACCTTCACGGTGGCCACGCTCGAAAGCTTGTGCTCCTTGCCGGCGGAGTCCTCGAAGGTCCAGCTCATGAGCTTGGCGCGGGTGAGCTTGCTGTAGTCTTCGTCGCTGACCTCGACCTCCATCTTCTCGCCGTCTTCGCGCGTCATGGTGAAGGCGGTCTTGGAGTTGGTCAGGTCGGCAGAAAGCTGCTGGTAGAGCTGGCCCACGGAAAGGCCCATGCGCGCCACCTTGTTCTTGTCGAAGTAGACGTGCAGGGTCTCGTCGGCCTCCTCCTGGCCGTCGGTCACGTCCTCGTAGCCCTCGACGGTCTCCACGACCTTGATGACGTCTTGGGCGAGCGCCATGACGCGCTCGTTGTCCGTGCCGCGCACCTGGACGGTGAGGCCGTTGCTCATCATCGAGCTCATGTCGGTCATGGAGTCCTGGGTCCACACGGTGCAGTCAAGGTCAGAGCAGGCGTCAACGGCCTTGCTGGAGAGCTCGTTCATGGCCCCCTCTGTGCTCACCTTGTCCTTGTCGACCATGACGTAGACGATGAACACGCCGCTGTAGGTGTCTTCCGCGCTCACCTGCGAGCTCATCATGCTCGCGCTGAAGCTGTTGTCGATGGCGCCCACGTCGGCCACGCCGTCGATCTGGTGGATGCGGTCGACGACCTTGTCTGCGATGCCGCGTGCCTCGTCCTTCTCCATGTCCTCGGGCATCTCGAGCATGAGCTCGAGCTGGTCGGAGTTCATCTCGGGCAGGAGCACCACGCCCATGCGCACCACGCCGAAGATCGAGACACCCAGCAGGGCCGCCGCCAGCACGAGCACCGGGGCCTTGTGGTCGAGGCACCAGCCCAGGGCGCGGCCGTAGGCAGTCTGCACACGGCCCAGCTCCTCGCCGCTGCGCGGCCTCATGTTCTTGAACAGCACGCTGCCCAGCGAGGGCACCACGGTGAGCGCCACCAGCAGCGACGCCACCAGCACGTAGGACAGGGTCAGGGCAAAGGGCACCAGCAGCTGGCGCACCGTGCCGCTGGTGAAGACCATGGGCAGGAAGACGCACACGGTGGTGAGGGTGGAGGCCACCACCGCGCCGCCCACCTGGCGGGCGCCCTGGGCCGCCGCGCGGGCGGGCTCGTAGCCGCGCTGGCGCAGGCGGTAGATGTTCTCCATCACCACGATGCCGTTGTCCACCAGCATGCCGATGGCGATGGTCATGGCACCCAGGGTCATGATGTTGAGGTCGAGGCCTGTGAAGTACATCACCACCAGCGAGAAGAGCACGCTGAAGGGGATGGCGAAGGCCACGATGACAGTAGGCTTGGGGTCGCGCAGGAAGAGCGCCAACACGATGACGGCCAGCAGCGCACCCAGCAGCAGGGTCTTGAGCATGGTCCAGATGTAGAGGTCGATGTAGTCGCCCTGGTCCATGACCTTGATGATGTCGAGGCCCTCGTGGTCTGCCTCGAGGCTGGCGAGCTCCTTGTTGACGACTTTCGAGACGTCGCCCATGTTGGCAGTGGGGCTCTTGGCAAGCGACAGCACGATGCCGGGCTGCCCGTTGAGGTTGGCGTAGCTCTCGCCCACGTTGCTGGTGACCACGACGTCTGCCACGTCGCCCACGGTCACGTCGCCCACGCCGTCGATCTTGGTGAGCACCAGGCCCTTGAGCTGCTGGGGGCTGGTGAAGCGCTCGCCCACCTTGACGAGCCACTGCTCGTCGCCTGCGCCCTTGATGTAGCCGGCGGGCATCTCGAGGTTCTGGGCGGCGATCAGCTGCGACAGCGTGCTCACGTCGAGCAGCTTGTCGATGTTGGCGGCCTTGCGGGCGGCGTCGCGGTTCTCCTCGTAGGTCTTGCGGCCCTGTGCGAGCTCCTTCTCGCTGGCCTGCAGCTGGGTGCGGGCGGTGGCGACAGAGGCCAGGCCCTGCTCGACGGCGCTGCGGCCCTGGTCGAGCTGGCGCTGCTGCTCCATCAGGGTGAGCACGGCAGAAGACGAGCTGCCCATGTCGCCCGTCTGCTGCTCGACGGCCTGGAGGGCCTGCTGCACGATCGCGATCTCTTGTTGGAGGCGAGCGGCCGCGGCGCTGTCGCCTTGGGCCTGGGCCATCTGCAGCTGAACCTGCAGCAGTCCCAGCTGGGCCTGGTAGGCGCCCTTCACCGCGTTGACGGTGTCCATCTGCGACAGCCCCGCGTTGGCCTGCTCCTTGGCGGCGTCGAGCGCCTTCTGGCCGGCCTCGATCTGCGCAAGCGAGCTGTTGAGCTCCTTTTCTGTTGCATCGAGCTGCGCCAGGCCCGAGCTGATCTGGCTGGCGCCCTGGTCGATCTGGTCCTTGGCCTTCGAGAGCTGCTCGTTGGCCTCGCCCAGGATGCCGTCGTTGACGAGGTCGATCTTGTCCTTGTTGAGCTCGATGGAGACGGTGTTCTTGACGCCGCCTGCCACGCTCACGCTCGCCACGCCGTCTTGGCGCTTGAGCGCGGGCACGATGACGTCTTCGGCCAGCTCGGTGAGCTGGGCCAGGCTGAGCTTGCTGTCCGTGAGGCCCAGGTACATGGACGCCATCATGTCCATGCTCATCTCCATGTAGCTGGGCGTGCCCGCCGTGTCGGGCAGCTGGCTTGCCGCCGTGTTGCACGCGGCAGAGACCTTCACCAGCGCTGAGTCCATGTTGGTGCCGTCGGCAAACTCGAGGAAGATCATCGAGTAGTTCTCCATGGAGCTCGACACCACGTTCTCCACGCCGCTGATGGTTGAGAGCTGGTCTTCGAGCACGCCTGTGACGTCTGCCTCAACCTGTTCCGGGCTGGCTCCCACGTCTGTGGTGAGCACCATCAGGTAGGGGATCGAGAACTCCGGCATGAGGTTGGTCTTCATGTAGGTGAGCGACACCCCGCCCAGGGCCAGCGAGATGATGACGGCCACAAGGACGGTGAAGGGCTTTTTCACAGAGAAGCGAGACAGCATAGAGGGCCTTTCTGGGCGCATGAAAGCATGGCTAATTCCAAACAGCTTACAGCCTAGACCTGCAGGCCTGATTCTGCAACATACGTTTTAGTTAGTTTGTAGACACTTTTTCGACAACTGACTGCCCTCTGCTCAGCAAAGAGGGGGCTGCCGCTAGTCGTCTTGCTGGTTGGCGGCTGCGCGGATGGCATCCGCGGCGGCCTGCGCCTCTTTGCGGCGCTGCTTCTCTGCCTTCTTGAGTTTCTTGAGCTTCTTCTCTGCCTTGAGCAGGGCGTCGTAGTTGCCCACCAACAGCGCTTGCTCCGGCGTGAGCTTGTCGTAGGCCTTGCGCGCCTTGCCCACCGCCTTGGAGCTCTCCAAGCTCACGCTGCCGATGTTGGCGATCTTCTCTGCGGCACGGTCTGCCACAGCTCGGTCTGCGGCCTGGCGACCCATCTCGGCGGCGTGCTCGGCCAGGGCCTCGGCAGCCTCCTGCTCGGCAGCAGAGGCTGCGGCACGGGCGCTGGCGGCGATGGCGGCAGCCTCCTCAGCGGCCAGGGCGGCGGCAGCGGCGACCTCCGCGGCCTCCTCGGCGGCCTCCATGGCCTCGCCGATGACGTCGGCTTCTTCGTCAGCGGCGGCATCCGGCAGCGCACGGGCTTCCTCGACGGCCTCCTCGTACTCGTCTTCGTACTCGTCCTCCCAGGACGCCTCCTGGATCTGCTGGTCCAGGCACACGCGCATGCTCTCCACCTCGATGAACACGCGGCCGGCTTCTGGCCAGCGCTCCATGATGCGGCGCTCTGCGGCGTCTACGGCGATGAGCACCTCTCGGGCGCTGATGTCGCCCTTGAAGGTGGCGTCGATGGCGATGAGCAGGTTCTGCGGGCCCATGTACATGGTGAGGATGCGGCCGCACTCGATGATGTTGGGATCCTCCTCGACCAGGGCACGCAGCTCGTCGAGGCTCTGATGCTTCATGCCCTCGCCCACCAGCAGGCCCTTGGTCTCCTTCAGCAGCACAAAGCTGACCGCGCACAGCAGCAGGCCGATGAACAGAGACGCCACACCGTCTGCGTAGAGGTTGCCGGTGAACTGATAGACCAGCAGGCTGATGAGCGCAGCCACCAGGCCCAGCTCCGCGGCGGTGTCTTCCAGCACCACGGTGTAGAGGCTCGGGTCCTTGGCGTCGCGGATGAAGCGCAGCGGGCTCACAGAACCGCGCGCAGCGTTGAACTGCTTGATGCCCACGCCCAAGGTGACGCCCTCGATGATCATGCCGATGATGATGATGATGAAGTTGAGGGTGGTGTCGCCCATCACCTTGGTGCCGGCGTGGGCGGCCTCGAGGCTCTCGAAGCCCTTGAAGATCGAGATGCCGCCGCCCAGCAAGAAGATGAGCAGGGCTACGACGAGCGTCCAGAAGTAGAGCTCCTTGCCGTAGCCGAAGGGATGGAGGAAGTCGGGCTCCTTCTTGGAGCGGTGCATGCCCAGCAGCACCAGCAGGCCGTTGCCGGAGTCGACCACGGAGTGGATGCCTTCGGAGAGCATGGCGGCAGAGCCCGATATAGCCGCTGCGATGAACTTGACGATGCCTACTGCGATGTTGCCTATGACTGCCGCCACGACGGCTATCTTGCTCTCACCCTTGGGGGCGGGTTGAGCGCCGGACTCATCCGGCTTGGCTATGTGATGGTCTGCGTTCTGACTGTGACCCTCGATCATGGTAGGCTCGCGTCCTTTCGTCGGTGACTGTTGCCCCCTCATTGTCGGGCTGCGCGCGCACCAACTCAATGGCAGCAGCGTAACAACTCGCAAAGCACCCGCCCGCAATGCACGCTTCACCTGGCCGCGGGGCGCGGGGGAGGCGGCGGGCGGGACTGACGGAGCAGAGCCCGCGGAGCCGCGCCGCGGTCAGCGAGGACTGTCTGAGCGAGCGCAGCGAGCGAG
>SFLO01000073.1 GCA_004553405.1 Coriobacteriaceae bacterium | reverse complement strand
GCTCGTAACCGGCCCGGTCGAGCTTGCCGACCCCGCCGGCGTGGAGGTGGTGCGCGTGACGAGTGCGCTGGAGATGCTCGAGGCATGCCAGCAGGTGTATGCGGGCTGCGACGCTGCCCTGTTCACGGCGGCGGTGAGCGACTGGCGCCCGGCCGAGTACAGCCCCGTCAAGCTCAAGAGCGGCAAGGAGTCGGGCGGCATGGGGGAGGTGTCCGTCGCCTTCGTCCCCAACCCGGACATCGCCGCCACCTTGGGCGCAGGCAAGCGCGCGGGCCAGGTGCAGGTGGTCTACGCGGCCGAGACGGGCAACCCCCTGCAGGCAGCCCGCGGCAAGCTGCAGCGCAAGAACGCGGACCTCTGCGTTGCCAATGACGTCTCGAGCGGCGTGGGCTTTGGCACCCCGGACAACCGCGTGTGGCTGGTGGAGGCGGGCAGCGAACAGGAGCTGCCCCTGCTCTCCAAGCGCCGGCTGGCCGGGCGCATACTCGACCGCGTGGCAGAATTGCTGGCTTAAGGAGAAGGTTATACGCCTGTTGCTTTTGTGCAGCTGAGGGGTTGCCAGGGATTTCTAAGATGTAATCATCAACGGATAGACATCCTGTGCGGCATCGCGCCGCCCTCTGAAGAAGGTACGTATGACAGACAGCAACACCCCCTGCATCCAGACGCGGGGACTCTCACTCAAGACAGCCGGCGGGCCCGTCTACCAAGATGCCGAGCTCGCCATCGAGCGCGGCCAGCTGGCGGCGCTCTTCGGCAGCGAGGGCTGCGGCAAGACGAGCCTCATGCTCACGCTCGCCGGCCGCATGCGCTTCACCGGCGGCGAGGCCCGCGTGTTCGGCTTCGACCTGCGCAAGCAGCACGCCAAGGTGCGCGCCATCTCGAACATCACGCTCATCGAGCGCGCCAACGACGTCACCGTCAACTCGCGCCTGAGCGACATCTTGGCTGCTGAGCTGCAGGTGGTGGGCAAGTCCGGCCGCAAGGCCAAGGTCGCCGAGTACCTGCAGCACTGGCAGCTCGAGGGGCTTGCGGGCGCGCGCTTTTGCGACTTGGACAGCTTCGACCGCAAGCGCTTCGACATCGCCCTGGCCTATGCGGGCGACCCCGAGCTGCTGATGGTCGACGACATCCAGGCCGGCCTCACCCAACACCAGAGCATCCGCCTCATGAAGTCGCTCAAGGGCCTGGCCCACAGCAAGGGCACCACCATCCTGGTGGGCCTCAACGAGTACGAGGTTGCCCGCTACGCAGACGCGGTCGCCGTGTGCTCGCAGGGCGCGGCAGACCAGCGCTGCGCGGTCCTGCGCGACCACGGGCCGTCGTTCGACTGCCCGCTGTGCGGCACGGCCAACGGCGTGCAGCTGGACGCCGCCCTGTGCTGCTGCGACGAGGGAGAGGAGGCCCGCGCATGAGGAACCCCTTCGTGGGCATGAGGTCTGCTCTGCTCGAGTTCAAGAACTTCCGCGCCAGCGGGTGGCTGATGTTCTCCATCTGCACCGTGGCGCTCATCCCGCTCATCTACGCCGGCCTCTTCCTGCTGGCCTTCCTCGACCCCTACGGCAGCCTCGCCAACGTGCCGGCCGCCGTGGTCAACCTCGACGAGGGCGCTGTCATCGACGACGAGCAGCGCAACGTGGGCCAGGAGCTCTGCGACGAGCTGGTGCAGAACAACGAGGACGCCAAGGAGGGAGAGGCCTCCGGCTACAAGTGGACCTTCACCAGCCGCGACGACGCCGACGACGGCCTGCGCAACGCGCGCTACTACATGGAGCTCATCATCCCGGAGAACTTCTCCCAGACCATCGCAGATGCTGGTTCTGTCAACCCCAGCCAAGCCGAGCTCGAGGTCTACTTCAACCCCTCCACCAACCTCATCGCCCAGACCGTGGGCAGCTCGATGGTGACCAAGATCAAGGCCGAGCTCAACGAGAAGGTCTCGAAGGAGTACCTCGACCAGATCTTCCTCTCCATCGAGGACGCGTCCAGCGGGCTCGACGACGCAGTCAACGGGTCGCGCGAGCTGGCCAACGGGCTGGTGAGCGCGCAAGACGGCGCTGGCAGCCTGGCAAGCGGCGTGAGCCAGCTCAAGGACGGCGCCGGCAGCCTGGCAAGCGGGTTGAAGGACGCCTCTGACGGCGCCCAGAGCCTGCAGCAGGGTGCCGACAGCGCTGCACAAGGAGCTCAGCAGCTGAGCGAGGGCCTGGCCGGCGCGCAGAGCGGCGCCCAGCAGCTCTCCGGCGGCGCGGGCGAGCTTGCTGCCGGGGCGAGCAGCCTGGGCAGCGGCCTGCAGCAGGTGGGAGACGCCCTGGCGCAGCTGGCTGCGGCTGTGGGCGCGCCCAGCAGCGCGCAGACAGGATCAACCCAGCTCGAGCAGGGGCTCAAGCAGGTTGCGGCAGACCTCCAGGCAGGCAACCTCAAAGCGGCAGCCACCCATGCGGCGGCTGTGAAGCAGAGCGCCCCGGAGGTGGGCGACGAGCTCTGCACGGACATCGCCAACCTGGCCGCCGCTGCAGTGGCCTACCAGAAGGACGGCGCCGCGGCGCAGGAGGCCGCCGCCAAGGCTCAGGCCGCCGCTGCCAGCGCCGGTGCTGCAGCGACCAAGCTGCAGGCGAGCATCGAGGCGACCCAGGCCGCGGCAACCAACTTCCCCGCCCTGCTGACGGACTCCGTCGCCTTCCTGGCGAGCTTTAAGAGCTACAACAGCGCCATGACCGCGCTCACCAGCGCCCAGAGCGCCCTGCTCGAGTCCGCGGCTGCCTACAACCAGGCCGCCGGCGCCTGCAGCGGCTACCTGAGCGGCGTGGGCAACATGGGCAGCTATGCCAGCGGCAGCATGAGCACGCAGCTGGTGGCAGCCATCGAGCAGCTCAACGTTGCCGTCAACGTGGGCGCCAACGGCCAGCCCAGCCTGGTTGCCGGTGCCCAGGGCGTGGCCCAGGGCGCGTCCCAGCTGCAGGCCGGCGCCGGTGCGCTGGCCCAGGGCCTCGACAGCGCCGTCGAGGGCTCTGCCAGCCTGAGCGAGGGCAACGCCCAGATCGCCCAGGGCGCGGGCTCGCTGGCCCAGGGCGTGGCCAGCGCGGCGAGTGGCTCCAAGAAGATCAGCTACAACCTGGGCACTGCCGCCCAGGGCGCCGCAGACCTCGCCGCAGGCCTCGACAGCGCCGTCGAGGGAGTCAACGAGCTTGCCGACGGACTCGAGGGCGGCGTCGACGACATGGACGAGAGTACCCGCGACAGCGACGCCAAGGCCACGGTGATGGCCCAGCCCGTCATCGCCAACGGCGACTCCGGCACGGGCGAGAGCATCACGGAGGTCGCCAACTACGGCACCGGCTTCGCTCCCTACTTCATCGGCCTGGGCATGTGGGTCGGCTGCCTGATGATCACCTTCCTCATCCGCGCGATGAACAACCGCCTGCTCATGAGCCGCGCGAGCAGCATCTCGGCCGTGCTGTCGAGTTACATCCCCATGGCGAGCATCGCCATCCTGCAGGTGCTGGTGCTGCTTGCCTTCGTGCAGTTTGGGCTGGGGCTCAACGTGAACTTCCCGCTGCAGTATTACCTCTTCGGCCTGCTCACGGCCCTGTGCTTCATGGCCATCGCGCAGTTCGTCCGCGCGGCCATGGGCTCTTCGGGCCTGGTGGTGCTGGTGGTGCTGCTCATGCTACAGCTGTGCACGGCTGCGGGTACCTTCCCGATCGAAAGCGAGCTGCCCGTCTTCAACGTGCTCAACCCGCTGCTGCCCATGACCTACGTGGTGCAGGGCTTCCGCATGGCGATGTGCGGCCTCGACCCGAGCTACATGGCCGCGAGCGCGGCTGTGCTGGGCGGCTTCACCCTGGCCTTCCTGGTTTTGTCGACACTGCTAGCCGACCACCGCCGTCGCATCTCGATGAGCGTCCTGCACCCCAAGATCCAGATGGCGCACTAGGGGAGTCGCGCGCGAGGCGCCCGGGGCATGCGATGCTCCGGGCGCGGCAGGCAGCGCGGTGCGCGGCCTGCTCCAGGCACGCCCTGACGGGTGTTCCTTGGCTGATCTCTCTAACGCGCCTCACCAGGCATGCCTTGGCGCGCGATTATTGCTCGGTGTCATCAGGATGGGGAGCCAGGCATGCCCTGACGGGCGATCCAGGGTTGTTCCCTCAAAATTGCCTCTCCAGGCATGCCCTGACGGGTGTTTCTTGCTTGTCTTCGGAAAACTGCCTCTCCAGGCATGCCCTGACGGGCGATCCAGGGCTTGTCCATGCAAACTCGCCTCTCCAGGCATACCCTGCTGGGTGCATGCGCGGCATCCTCACTGCGCTGGGCGCTTGGACGGGTATACTGTTCAGCAACTATGCGCAATGCGCTGCTAATCGCTGTTCAAACGCAACATGGGATACGCTCATATGGAATTTCTCAAAGTCTCCAGCAAGTCGTCGCCTGCTTCTGTGGCCGGTGCCATCGCCGGGCTCATCAAAGACGGCAACCCCGTCCGCATCCAGTCGGTGGGTGCCGGTGCCGTGAACCAGGCCGTCAAGGCCATCGCCATCGCGCGCGGCTACCTCATCCCCGTTGGGATCGACGTCAGCTGCACGCCCTCCTTCGCAGAGATCGCCATCAACGGCGAGCTGCGCACCGCCATCCGCTTCAACGTCGACCCGCACCTGGTTGACGGCGCAACGCTTAGCGCCGAGGAGCTCGGCTCCATCGTCAGCTCTGCCAGCGCGGCGCACGGCGCGTAAGGGGGAGAGCATGGAGAACACGACCCTGCTGGGAGGCATGACCTACTGCCTCAAGATCTTCGGCTGCCAGATGAACGAGAACGACGGCGAGCGCGTGGCTGGCATGCTCGACGCCCAGGGCTGCATGATGGTCGACACCATCGAGGCGGCAGACATCGTCGTCTTCATCACCTGCTGTGTGCGCGAGGCCGCAGACATCCGCCTCATGGGCCAGGTGGCGAGCCTCAAGAACATCCCGCCCGCCCACGAGGGCCAGCCGCGCTTGGTGTGCGTGGGCGGCTGCATCGGCCAGCGCGACGGCGAGAAGCTGCGCGAGAGCCTCTCTCACGTCGACATCGTTTTTGGCACCCAGAACCTGGGCCATTTGGTGCAGCTGCTGGAGC
>SFLO01000072.1 GCA_004553405.1 Coriobacteriaceae bacterium | reverse complement strand
CTGCTGGTTGCCGTGCTCGTCTCGTCTGTGCTCGACGAGGTCCTGCCGCTGTTCAGCCTGCCGCTGGTGCAGATTGCCCTGGGCGTGGCGGTAGCGCTCGTCGCCCCGCAGCTGGGAGAAGTCACGCTCGACCCGGAGCTCTTCTTGCTGCTGTTCATCGCTCCACTGCTCTACAACGAGACCCAACACGTGGACAAGCTCGCCCTGTGGCGCAACAAGGTGCCCATCGTCTCGCTCGCCATCGGGCTGGTGCTGGTCGCCACGCTGGCGGCCGGCTTCGCGCTCAACCTGGCCCAGCCCAGCATCGCGCTGGCCGCCGCCTTCGCGCTGGGCGCGGCGCTGGGCCCCACAGACGCCGCCGCCGTGGTGGCCCTGGGCAAGGACATCAAGCTCAGCCCGCGCCAGAAGGCCCTGCTCAGCGGCGAGGCCCTCATCAACGACGCATCCGGCGTCGTGTGCTTCCAGTTCGCCATCGCCGCGGCCGTCACGGGCACCTTCTCTGCGGCAGACGCCGGGCTCACCTTCTTGCAGCTCTTCTTCGGCGGCATCGCCGCCGGCCTGGTGATGGGCGGCGCGCTGCGCAGCTTGCGCGGGCTGCTGCGCGTGAGCGGCCTGGCCAACACCACCGTCACCGTGGTGATGGACGTGGTGGCGCCCTTCATCCTCTTCATGGCGGCAGAGGCCCTGCACGTGAGCGGCATCCTCTCGGTCGTGGCGGGCGGCCTGTTGATGAACATGGGCCCCTCCAAGGCCAACGCGGCCAGCGCCAAGGCCAACATCGTGTCTGCCAGCGTGTGGGAGGTCATCATCTTCATCATCAACGGCGTGCTCTTCGTCATGCTGGGCATGCAGCTGCCCAGCGGCATCTCCCCCACCTGGGAGGACGTGCGCTTCCCCACCGCTCATCTGGTGTGGCTCATCCTGCTGATCACCTTCGTCATCACGGCGGTGCGCTTTGCCTGGGTCTTCGCGCTGGAGCTTGCCACCAAGCCCGAGCACGAGGTCTCTGCCGCGGCCACGGGCACCATCGTGCTCTCGACCTCCGCCGCAGCAGCTAGCGCCGTGCCGGCGGTGGACCCCTTCGCCGCGCCGGAGGAGCGCGAGCGCTTGCAGCACGAGAGCGCCGCTCAGCAGGCGGCCCCCGCGGCGCCCTCGACCCTGGGGCAGAAGGCGCGCAGTGCGCTGGTCACCACCCTGGCGGGCCCCAAGGGAGCCGTCACCCTCTCTATCATCATGAGCATCCCGCTCACGCTCAGCAGCGGGATCGCCTTCCCCTTCCGCAACATGCTGATCTTCCTGGCGGCGGGCGTGATCTTGTGCACCCTGCTGCTGGCCAACTTCCTGCTGCCGCTGCTGGCCCCCAACAGCGATGCCGGCGAGGACCGCACCCAGCTCAAGCAGGTGCAGATCAAGATCTTGCGCCAGGTGGTGGCCCAGCTGCGCGAGCAGCGCACGCCGGCCACAGAGAAGGCCACGCAGGTGGTCATCCGCCGCTACCGCGAGCGCATCCGGCGCCTGCGCGCCAGCGAGACCACGCCCGAGGCAACCCGCCAGCTGCGCCTGGAGGTGCTCGACCTGCAGCAGGAGGCCGTGCATCAGGCCATCGTGGAGGGCTCGGTGGACAAGCAGGCTGGCCAGGAGTTCGCCGACCGCCTCAAGCGCATGCGCAAGAGCGTGGCCGGCAGGCGCTACGTGTTGGGCAAGCTGCGCATCCTGCCGCGCAAGGCCAAGACGGCGTCGAGCCCGGGGCTGCGCGAGCAGGTGCTCTACCGAGGCGAGGGCGACCTCACGCAAGAGCAGCTCGACAGCCTGCACGCGCTCATCGGCCTCACGGAGAGCAAGGCCATCGCCTTTCTCGAAGAGCAGATGGCATCTGACGACACAGAGCGCGTGAACTCCGCGGGCCTGCTGCTCATGGAGCACAAGGCCGCGCTGGCCAACTTCGAGGACCGCTACCGCCAGAGCACCACGGCCCTGTTCACCGCGCAGATCGACCCCCTCACGGGCCTGAGCGGCGTGATGCACGCAGAGCGCAACGCCGAAAACCTGCGCGTGAAGGAGGTCATGGCAGAAGGCTACCGCCTGGAGCTCGAGAAGATCCAGGACGCCCACGAGCAGGGGCAGCTCAGCCGCCGCGCCGCCCGCGACCTGCGCGAGGAGGTCTACCTTTTGCAGATGGACGCCAGCGACGCCCTCGACTAGCAGCCGCGCGGGCGAAGCGGGCGGCTGCAGCGGAGGGTTCAGGGCATAGAAAAGGGACCCGCTCAAGCGAGCGGGCCCCTTCCAGCTACAGTATGTGAAAACAGGAACTACAGCTTGACCACGTTGGAAGCCTGGAGCTTGCCGTTCTGGCCAGTGGTGACCTCGAAGGAGACCTTGTCGCCCTCGTCGAGGGTCTTGAAGCCGTCCATCTTGATCTCGGAGAAGTGGACGAACAGGTCGTCGCCATCCTCGCGAGAGATGAAGCCGTAGCCCTTGTCAGCATTGAACCACTTAACAGTACCTTCAGCCATTTGTAACGCCTTTCTATATGCCCTTGCGGGCAGCTGATACACGGCGGGGAGGCGGCCAAGCCCACCTGCCGCTGAAACATCGGCGCGAAAGCGCCAAGTAGCAAGTATAGGCTATGCCCAACCCAGCGCGCGCGGAAACTTTTGCCAATTCCCGCACCCCCGCTCTCCCCTGTGGCCAAAAGTCTCGCTCAGGTGCAGTGCGTGGCCACAGACGGGGAAGCCTGCCTCCCCTCTAGCGTGCTACTCGGCGATCTCGACCTCGGAGACCATCTCGTTTTTGATCTTGCCCACGAGAGCCTGGAGGCAGTCGGCCACGTTGGGGCGGATGTCGCCGCCGATGAGGACGTACATGATGTCGTCGCCCACCTGCAGGGAGCCCTCGTTGAGCCACACGCGCACGTACTCGATGCCGGGCATCTGCAGGGCCTCTTGGCGGGCGGCCTCGACGCCGGCTTCGTCATAGGAGAAGTTCATCCCGACGACCTTGGTGCCGTCGTCGATGCCCTGGCGGACGAGCTTCTTGGGCAGCTCGCGCACGGTGCCGTTGTGGGTGAGGTACATGCCGCAGCGCGGTGCGGACTCGTCTGCCTTGGCTTCCTTGAGCCACTGGTCGACGGACGGAGACTCCTTCATTAGCGTTCCTCCTCGCTCAGAGATTATTCACGTCAGAGCATTATCAACCACCCCGCCCCCGCAAGCAAGAGCCCCGCGCCGGGCGAAAACCCTAGCGCGGGGCTCGTTTATTCGCCGCAGGTGCAAGCACCGCCACACAGGTCAAGCCAAAGTCAGCGAGGGTTCGCTGAGTGCGTGCAATAGCCCCGCGCCTAGGGCCGTAGCGTACTTCGTTACGTGAGGCCCGTAGCGCGGGGCTAGTGTGCGTGCTCAGCGAAGCCGCAGCGTCGAGTCAAAGCCCGACGAAGGAGGGCTTAACTATTTGTTGTCGTACTGCGGGATGGGGGTCTTGTCGGTTTCCTCGAGGTTGCCGTCGAAGACGTAGTGCTTGGTCTCGATGGCGATCACGGCGGAAAGACCGAGGACCGCGATGCAGTTGGGGATGGCCATGAGGGCGTTCATGACGTCGGCGAAGTCCCAGACGATGGAGGAGAGGTTGGAGACGCTGGCGAGGTCAGAGGCCGGGCCGACCATGATGCAACCCCAGAAGACGAAGAGGAGGAAGACGATGTAGTAGGGCTTCACGGCGTGCTTGCCGAAGAGGTAGGAGATGGCGCGGTTGCCGTACTGGGCCCAGCCGAGCATGGTGGAGTAGGTGAAGCACAGCAGGCCGACGAGCAAGACGATGGGGCCGAAGACGGGGATCGACTCGAAGGCGGCGGTGGCCAGGGCGGCGCCGGAGGAGATGCCGCCGGCGGCGACGGCTGCGGCGATGTCGGGGTGGGCCAGGATGGTGGTCATGAGCATGAGGCCGGTGATCAGGCAGACGACGACGGTGTCCCAGAAGGTGCCGGTCATAGAGACAAGGGCTTGGCGAGCCGGGTTGCGGGTGACGGCGGAGGAGGCGACCAGCGGGGCGGAGCCCATGCCGGACTCGTTGGAGAAGATGCCGCGCTTGAAGCCGAACTGCAGGGCCATGGTGAGGGTGGAGCCGATGGCGCCGCCGGCAGCGCCCATGGGCGTGAAGGCGCCGACGATGATCTGGCGCACGGCCTCGCCGAGGAACTCGATGTTCATGCCGATGATGATCACGCAGCAGATCACGTAGAAGATGGCCATGAGGGGCACGAGCTTTTCGGTGACGGCGGTGATGCGGTGCAGGCCGCCCAGGATGACGATGGCGACGAGCGCGACGACGACCAGGCCCACGATCCACATGGGGATGGCGGAGCCGTCGATGATGCTGGTGGAGTAGAGGGCGTCTGCCAGGGAGTTGGACTGCGTGGAGGCGCCGATGCCGAAGGCGGCCAGCGCGGCGAAGGCGGCAAAGAGGATGGCCAGGACCTTGCCGAGCTTCTTGTTCTTGAAGCCGCGCTCGAGCGCGTACATGGCGCCGCCGAGCATCTGGCCGTTGTGGTCCTTGACGCGGTACTTCACGCCGATGTAGACCTCGGCGTACTTGGTGGCCATGCCCAGGATGCCGGTGATCCACATCCAGAAGATGGCGCCGGGGCCGCCGAAGAGCAGGCCCGTGCCCACGCCGACGATGTTGCCGGTGCCGATGGTGGCGGCAAGCGCCGTGGTGAGCGCGCCGAACTGCGAGATGTCGCCTTCGGACTTGTGCGGGTCGTCCTTGGTGACGGAGAGCTTGATGGCGGTGCCGAGCTTGCGCTGGATGAAGCCGGTGCGCACGGTCATGAACACGTGCGTGAACAGCAGCAGCAAGATCATGATGGGACCCCACACGAAGCTGTCCACGGCGTTGATGACGTCGAGCACGCCGGTGGCGGCGGCGAGGTTGCCCGCCAGGCTCGTGAAGGGCTCGATGAAGAACGAGTACAAGAAGTCGCCCATGATGTTGTTTCTCCTCCCATTGCGCGTGCGCTTCTTCCCAAACCTGCCGCAACGCCTGCGGCGCGCACGGATCAAACGAATGCGAGGATACTAATATCAAGCCAGCACCAAGCTGTTACATACACGTAAAACCAAGCCAGCGGCGCAAAGACCAGAACAACAGGCGCAGCGCGGCCCCCTCAGGCG
>SFLO01000071.1 GCA_004553405.1 Coriobacteriaceae bacterium | reverse complement strand
AACTTGCCGCCTGCGGCCCGCCCCGAGCGCTATAATGCTCAGTCATTGCGTTGATGGAGACAGTCGCGGGTCAACGCCATGCACCTGCCAGAGAGGGTCCCTAGGCTGGAAGGACCTGGTGCCGCGCCGCGAATTCACTCCGGAGCTGCCGGCTTAAAGCGCGCCTGCGCGGCGCGGCGAGTAGGCTGGCCGGCCTGCCCCCGAAACAGGGCACAACGAGCGGGCGCGCACGCGCGTCAACCGAGGTGGTACCGCGGATTCTCAAGATTCCGTCCTCGTGATGTCCACGGGGGCGGTTTTTCATTTTCACGCCCTCACAAGCGAGCCTGCGCCCGCGCCCGTACCGGCGCGCGCTGCGCTGGCAGGAAGGAGAGACATGGGTCTCAAGGAAGAGCTCGAGGAGCTGAGGGACGACACCCTTGACAAGATCGAGAACGCCCAGAGCAGCGACGCCCTCGAGGAGGTCCGCATCGCCGTCTTGGGCAAGAAGGGCAGCCTCACCGCCGCCCTGCGCAGCATGCGCGAGCTCCCCAAGGAGGAGCGCCCCGTCATCGGCAAGGTGACCAACGAGGTCCGCGACGCCGTCGAGGCAGCGCTCGAGGCCAAGAAGCAGCAGCTCAAGGCCGCCGAGCTCGAAGAGCAGATGGCCACCGGCGCCATCGACGTCACCCTGCCCGGGCGCAGCATGCCCATCGGCACGGAGCACCTCATCAACCACATCATCCGCGAGGTGAGCGACATCTTCGCCGGCATCGGCTACGAGATCATCCCCGGCCGCGAGGTCGAGACCGACTTCTACAACTTCACCGCGCTCAACGCGCCGCAGGACCACCCCAGCCGCTCCATGCAGGACACCTTCTACGTCCTCGACCGCAGCGGCGACGTCGCCAACGTGCGCGGCGAGTCCGACGTCTTGCTGCGCACCCAGACCTCCGGCACCCAGGTGCACACCATGGAGGAGGAAGAGCCCCCCATCTACATGATCAGCCCGGGCAAGGTCTACCGCCGCGACGTGGCCGACCCGTCCCACCTGCCGCAGTTCCACCAGATCGAGGGCCTCGTGGTCGACAAGGGCATCACCCTGGGCGACCTCAAGGGCACGCTCGACTACTTCATCAAGGCCTTCTTCGGCGAGGAGCGCAAGACCCGCTTCCGCGCCCACTTCTTCCCCTTCACCGAGCCCTCCCTCGAGGCCGACGTCTCGTGCGGGATCTGCCACGGCGAGGGCTGCCGCTTCTGCAAGAACACCGGCTGGGTCGAGATCCTCGGCTGCGGCATGGTCGACCCCAACGTCTTCGGCTACGTCAACATCGACCCCGAGGTCTACACCGGCTTCGCCTTCGGCGTGGGTGTGGAGCGCCTCGCCTGCCTCAAGTACAACGTCCCCGACCTGCGCATGCTCCTCGAAGGTGACATGCGCTTCCTGAGGCAGTTCTAGAGCGGATTCTGTGAGAAAGGACAACATGTAATGCATGTTTCTATGAAGTGGCTGAGCGAGTTCGTCTCTGTGCCGGACGACATGCAGGCCTTCTGCGACCGCCTCGACCTCACCGGCACCGGTGTGGAGGGGCTCGAGACCGTGGGTGCCAACCTCGACGGCGTCGTCGTGGGCTACGTCGAGACCTGCGAGCCGCACCCGGACAGCGACCACATGCACGTGACCACCGTCAACATCGGCACGGACGAGCTGCAGCAGATTGTCTGCGGCGCCCCCAACTGCCGCCAGGGCCTCAAGGTCGCCGTCGCCACCCTGGGCACCGTGCTGCCCGGCGACATCAAGATCAAGAAGTCCAAGCTGCGCGGCGTGGCCAGCTGCGGCATGCTGTGCTCCGGCCGCGAGCTGGGGCTTTCCGCCGACCACGAGGGCATCCTCGAGCTGTCGGCAGACGCGCCGGTGGGCACGCCCTACGCCGAGTACCTGGGTCTGAGCGACCAGGTCCTCGACCTCGAGATCACTCCCAACCGCCCGGACTGCCTCTCCATGAAGGGCATGGCCCGCGAGGTGGGCGCCATGTACCACGTGCCCTGGAGCTACAAGGCCCCCTGCGCCGTCCCCGGCCCGCAGGGCGACGAGAAGGTCGACGACCTGGTGGACGTGGCCATCGACGACCCCGAGCTCTGCCAGCGCTACACCGCCCGCATCATCCGCGGCGTGAAGGTGGGCCCGTCGCCTGAGTGGCTGGTCGAGCGCCTCACCGCCATGGGCTGTCGCTCCATCAACAACATCGTCGACGTCACCAACTACATCCTCTTCGAGCTCGGCCAGCCGCTGCACGCCTTCGACCTCAACGCCTTTGCGGTCGATGCGGCCGGCAAGCGCCACGTGGTGGTGCGCGCCGCCCAGGACGGCAGCAGCTTCACCACCCTCGACGGCCAGGAGCGCGCCCTCACAAGCGACATGGCCATGATCACGGACGGCAGCTCGAACGTGGCGCTGGCCGGCGTCATGGGCGGCCTGGACTCCGAGGTCACCGACGCCACCGTCGACGTGCTGCTGGAGTCCGCCACCTTCTCCACGGCCCACACCTCGCGCACCTCGCGCAACCTGGGCCTGGTTTCCGAGGCGTCCCTGCGCTACGAGCGCGGTGTGGACGCCACCACCTGCGACGAGTACTCCCAGATCGCCGCTGCCCTCATCGTCGAGGTCGCAGGCGGCACCATCTGCCAGGGCGTTGTGGACTGCTACCCCGTGGTGCCTGCGCCCGTCGAGCTCTGCCTGCGCCCCCAGCGCCTGAGGGACCACATCGGCGCCGAAATCAGCGACGAGGAGCAGTTCACCATCCTCGAGGACCTGGGTTGCACCATCCTGGGCAAGGCCGGCGACGAGCAGGTCACCGTGGTTGCGCCCACCTTCCGCCCCGACCTCATCCGCGAGATCGACCTCTACGAGGAGGTCGTGCGCATCTGGGGCCTCGACCGCGTGCCCATGACCCTGCCCGCGGGTTCCCACGCCGGCGGCCGCACCGTCGAGCAGCAGCGCGAGGAGCTCATGAGCCGCACCCTGCGCGCCTGCGGCATCAACGAGACCATGACCTACTCGCTGGTCGACCCGGCAGACCTCGACAAGCTGCGCATGCCCCAGGGCGACCGCGGCGAGGCCGTCGAGCTGATCAATCCCATGAGCAGCGAGCAGGCCGTCCTGCGCCGCAGCATCCTGCCCGGCCTCATGCGCTCGGTGGCCTACAACCAGGCCCGCGGCGTGCGCAACGTGCAGCTCTTCGAGCGCGGCGTCGTCTTCGGCGCGGCAGAAGGCCGCAAGAACCCCAAGGAGCGCACCATGCTGGCCGCTGTGCTCACCGGCTCCTATGTGACTGCCGGCTGGAACCAGCAGGCGGTGGAGATCGACTTCTTCGACGCCAAGGGCGCGGTTGAGAACCTCGCCCGCGAGCTGTGCATCCCCAAGCTGCGCTTCAAGGCCCTCGAGGCCGACGAGGCCCCCTGGCTGCAGCCCGGCCGCGCTGCCGAGGTCCTGAGCGGCGGCCGCGTCCTGGGCTGGGTGGGCGAGGTGCACCCTCTGGCCTGCGCCGCCTTCGAGGCCGAGGGCCCCGTGGCCGCCTTCGAGCTGGAGGTTGCCGCCCTGCTGGCCAGCGCCGCAGAGCAGCGCCCCTACGTCGATGTGCCCGTCTTCCCCGCCGTTGAGGTCGACCTGGCCATCGTGGTGCCCGAGGAAGTCACCAACGAGCGCATCACCCAGTGCATCACCAGCGCCGGCAAGCAGCTGCTCTAGAGCGTGACCCTCTTCGACGTCTACCGCGACGAGCGGCGCGTGGGCGCGGGCAAGAAGCCCATGGCCTACCGCCTGAGCTACCGCCACGCAGAGCGCACCCTCACCTCCGAGGAGGTCGAGAAGGCCCACGCCAAGATCGTCAAGAAGCTCACCGCCGCCACCAACGGCGAAGTCCGCAGCTAACACACTGAGAGGCCCCGCCCAACGCGGGGCCTCCCTGCGCTTGCACCCACATCACCTCGAGCGCACGCCGCAGCGTCCCACCCCCCCACGTCATCCTCGTATATTCAATGCGCCGCGTTTTGGGGTGCGGGTCCCACCGCCCCCCGACGCAGTGGACGCGTCCTTTACCTGCGTAAGCGAATGTGGGATAAAGGGCCCGCATGAGGCGGAGGGCGCAGGTTGTCATCTGGGGTTCGGCCCCGTCGCTCAGGCTTGCGCCTCCGGCCCGCGACTGGACGCGGATTAGGCTGGACGGCCCCAGGGGTCGGATATCGGACGAGGATGCGTGTCGCGGCGGCCCGGAGGAGGACCTTCGCCCCGGCCCGAGCAATGCGGAGGAAGGGGAAGGCCTTGAAGTACGTCGGGATCGACATCGCCAAGCACAGCCACGTCGTCGCGGTGAGGGAGGCCGATGGCGCCCCCAGGGGGAAGGCCGTCTCCTTCTCCAACGACGAGGCCGGCTTCAGGGCCCTCGTCGACCGCCTCGCCGAGCTCGAGGTCGAGCCCGGCGACTGCGTCGTCGCCATGGAGTCGACGGGCCACTACTGGATCGCGCTGTGGTCGTTCCTCTCGGACTGCGGGTGGCCGGTGGCCGTCGTGAACCCCGTGCTCACGGACGCCTTCCGCAAGGTCGACTCGCTGCGCAAGACCAAGACCGACAGCATCGACGCGTTCCTGATCGCCTCCTTCGCCCGCTTCAAGGGCCTCGGCCCCGAGAGCGTGTCGCCCGAGGTCACGGACGGCGTCAAGCAGCTCACGCGCTACAGGTCCCACCTCGTGAGGGAGCGCACCGCGCTCAAGAACAGGGCCACAGCGTGCGCAGACCGCGTGTTCCCCGAGCTCGCCGGGGTCGTCGGCGGCATGGGCAGCGCCACCGCGAGGGCCCTGCTCAGGGACTACGGGACGCCCGAGAGGATCTCCAAGACCGACATCAGGACCCTGGAGAAGGCCGTCAGGAGGGCCAGCAACGGGCACTTCGGGCGCGCCAAGGCCGAGGAGGTCAAGGCGGCCGCCAAGAGGTCCGTGGGGGCCGCCTTCGCTGCAGGCTCCGTCGCCTTCGAGCTCAGGAAGCTCGTCGAGCTGATCGGGTACCTGGACGGCCAGATCGGCGAGCTGGAGGCCGAGGCCGCCAGGGTGATGGACCAGGAGGTCCGCGCCCTGCTCACCAGCATCCCCGGCATCGGCGACGTCACAGCGGCGACCATAGCCGCCGAGATGGGCGC
>SFLO01000070.1 GCA_004553405.1 Coriobacteriaceae bacterium | reverse complement strand
CCCCAACGCGCCGGAGGAGATCACCATCACGGGGGACAAAAAGACCGCGCTGGCCTACTTCTACGCACTATCTCCCTATACCTACGAACAGGCCAAGGCGGGTGCACTGGCCGCCCTCCGAAAAAGCCGCCTATATCCATCCGTGGCGGAGATCGTGGCGGGTATTCCCTCGCCCACTGCTTCGGAGGCCGAACCACCCGCCCGGCGCGGCAGCGCAGCCGTATCCTTTCAGGGCACGGTGCACACGATGCGGGAGGAGCGCTCATGAGCTATGTGGTCAGCGTCTGCGGCGGCAGCGGCAGCGGCAAGTCGACCTTCACGGGTAGGCTGCTGGAGATCTTAGGAGAAGACGCCGCCTTCATCGCGCACGACGACTACTACAAGCACACCCCGGGGATGAGCCCCGAGCAGCGCGCGGCCTACAACTTCGACGTGCCGGCAGCACTCGACACCCACCTGCTCGTCGAGCATGTGGCGCAGCTGCGCGCCGGCAGGCCCGCCCAGGTTCCCATCTACGACTTTTGCACCCAGACGCGCTGCGAGCACGCGCGCACGGTGGAGCCCGTGCCCGTCGTGGTGGTGGAGGGCATACTCGTCATGGCAGACGACGAGCTCATGGAGCAGGTCGACCTCAGCATCTTCATCGACGTCGACGAGCCCACGCGCCTGGAGCGCCGCCTGCGCCGCGACTGCGGTGAGCGCGGCTGGAGCCTGGAGAACGCCCAGCGCAACTACGAGCAGATCGTGAAGCCCGCCCACATGCTCTACGTGGAGCCGGCGCGTGCCAAGGCAGACATCGTCCTCAACGACGCCCTCGACGACGCAGCGCTGCAGGTGCTCGCCGCCGGCATCCGCGCCGCCGCCGAGAACTGAGACCGAAAAAATGGGACAGCGGGGACTGTCCCCACTGTCCCATGTTGCGTGCTAGTCGGCGATCTTGCTCAGGAAGGAGCGCAGGCGCTCTGTCTTGGGATTGCAGATGAGCTCTTCGGCCGGGCCCTCCTCGGCGATGACGCCGTCTGCCATGAAGATGATGTGGTCGGCCACGTCGCGGGCAAAGCCCATCTCGTGGGTGACGATCACCATGGTCATGTGCTCGGCTGCCAGCGCGCGGATGACCTTGAGGACCTCCTGGGTGAGCTCGGGGTCGAGCGCGGAGGTGGGTTCGTCGAAGAAGAGCACCTCGGGGTTCATGCACAGGGCGCGGGCGATGGCCACGCGCTGCTGCTGCCCGCCAGAAAGCTCGCAGGGGACCATGTCCTCCTTGCCCTCCAGGCCCATCTTGGCGATGAGCTTGCGCGCCTGCTCCTCGACTTCGGCCTTGTTGCGCTTCTGGACGCGGATGGGGGCGTCCATGATGTTTTTGAGCACCGTGTAGTGCGGGAAGAGGTTGAAGTTCTGGAAGACCAGGCCAAAGCGCATCTTGGCTTCCTGGATGACCTTCTTGTCTGCATAGACGGCTTTGCCGCTGGGCTCGCTTTGAGCCACCTTGAGGTCGCCGTAGCTCAGGTTGCCGCAGTCGAGGGTCTCGAGCATGGTGGCGCAGCGCAGCAGGGTCGACTTTCCGCCGCCTGACGGGCCGATGATAGCCACCACCTGCCCCTCGCTCACCTTGAGGCTGATGTCCTCGAGCACGCAGTTGCCGCCAAAGGACTTCTTGGCATGCTCGAGCGAGAGCAGGACGGGGCGATCTGCAGCTGCAACGGTGGTTTCTGTGGCGTTAGTCATGGTAGTAGCTCAGCTTCTTCTCGATACGGCTCAGGATGAACTCCACCACCAGGGTGAAGCACCAGTAGATGGCGGCGGCAATCAGGTAAGGCAGCATGCTCACCTGGCTTGCGGCTATCGCCTTGGCCTGAGTGAACATCTCCATGACGCCCAACACAAAGGCCAGCGAGGTGTCCTTGATCAAGGCGATGACCTCGTTGCCCATGGCGGGCAGGATGCGCTTGATCACCTGCGGCAGCACGATGAACATGAAGGTCTGGGTGCTGGTGTAGCCCAGCACCTGCGCGGCCTCGTACTGGCCGCGCGGGATGCTCTGGATGCCGGAGCGGTAGATCTCTGCGAAGTAGGCGGAGTAGTTGAGGATGAAGCCGATGGCGCAGGCGTAGAACTTCCAGTCCGAGGTGAGGCTCATCCCAAAGACGTAGTACGGGAAGAACATCCACGCCATGAGCTGCAGCATGAGGGGTGTGCCGCGCAGCACGCTGATGAAGAAGCGCGCCACGAGCGCCAGCGGCTTGAACGAGCTCATGCGCGCCAGGGCCACCAGCACGCCCAGGGGCAGCGCGCCCACCAGGGTGATGACGAAGATCTGCAGCGTCATCCCCAAGCCGCTGATCAGCAGCTGCAACATTACCGAGAGCTCCATGGGCTCTCCCTCCTTGCGTTGAACCTGAAGCTTTCCCTCCTGCGGGCGCCGCAAGCGCGGCGCTCCCCTCGCGGGGCACCTCCCACAGGACGGAGAGCTTCCCTCCTCGTAGTGCGCGAAGGCGGGCTGCAGATGAGCCTGCAGCCCGCCGCTTGCTAGCGCCTGGTGTGAAGCGCCGGGGAAACCCTAGTCGAGAACCCAGTTCTCGTAGGCCATGCCCTGCTCGGCGTACTTCTCGCACAGCTCCTTGACCTTACCCTCGTCGTTGAGCTTGCGCAGGTCCTCGGTGATCTTGTCTGCCAGGGCAGCGCCCTCATCGCCCAGCAGGAAGCCGACGCCGTAGTGCTCCTCGGAGAGGGTCTCCTCGATCTGGGTGAAGGTGTCGGGCTTGGCAGCCATCTGGAATGCGGCGATGGAGAGGTCGCAGGCGACCGCGTCGACGGCGCCGGACTCGAGCTGCATGAAGGCGTTGTTGTAGTCGGCGATGGTCTGGAGCTCCTTGAAGGTGTCTGCGACATCCTTCTTGTCACCCTGCAGGACCTCGAGTGCGGCAGAGCCCTTCTGGGTGAGGACGATCTTGTCCTTGAGGTCGGCCAGCGCGGCGATACCGGCGTCCTTCTTGGTAACGACAACCTGTGCGTTGATCATGTAGGGCTCGGTGAAGGAGTACTCGTCCTCGCGGCCCTCGATGGTGAAGCCGTTCCAGATGCAGTTGATGGTGCCGGCACCCAGCAGGGCGTCCTTGGCGTCCCAGTCGATGGGCTCGGCCTTGAACTCCCAGCCCTCCATCTCGCAGACAGCCTGGGCCAAGTCGAGGTCGAAGCCGGTGTAGGAGCCGTCGTCGGCAACGAAGCCGTAGGGCGGGTACGCGGCGTCGAAGCCGACGATCAGGGTGTCAAGGGAAACCTCGCTGTCAGCGGGCTTCTGCTCGGTCTTGGAGCCACCGCAACCAGCAAGGCCCATGGCTGCGACGGCGGCGGCAGCGGCGCCTGCACCCAGGAAGCCGCGGCGGGTAAGGTTCTTCATGGTGGGGTCCTCTCCCTCGTAAGCATATAGCGCTCTACCGCGCTAAAGTGCTGTGCATTATACGCCTGTGAGGCAGGGGTGCAAGGCACGCGGCGTCGTTGAAGGCGCAGCCGATGCCCACGCTCGCGCGCAAGGTGTCCCGCTAGCGCAGGAAGAGCCTCACCAGGCGCTCCTTGGCGGCAGTGTAGGGTTGGTAGCGCATGGGCAGGTCGATCCAGCGGTGCTTCTTGAGTATGCTCTTGGTGTGCGAGAAGGTCTCGAAGCTCTTGCGCCCGTGGTAGCTCCCCATGCCGCTGTTGCCCACGCCGCCAAAGCCCATCTTGCTCGTGGCGATGTGGACGATGGTGTCGTTGATGCAGCCGCCGCCGAAGGGGACGTGATGCATGAAGCGCTCCTGCAGGCCGCGATCCTTGGTGAACAGGTAGAGGGCCAGCGGCTTCTCGCGCTCCTTGACGAAGGCCTCGGCCTCCTGGGGGCCGTCCACCTTGATGATGGGGCAGAGCGGCCCGAAGATCTCCTCCCCCATCACCGCGTCTTCTGCGGTGATGCCGGTCATGATGGTGGGCTCGATCTTGAGCGAGGCCTCGTCGCAGCGGCCGCCGTAGACCACCTTGGCCGGGTCGATGAGGCCGCACACGCGCTCGAAGTGCTTGCGATTGACGATCTTGCCGTAGTCCGGGTTGGCCAGGGCGTCGCTGCCGTACATGGCGGCGGTCTTCTCCTTCAGCAGCTCGACAAAGCGCTCGTGCACGCTGGCGTCGCAGAGCACGTAGTCGGGCGCGATGCAGGTCTGGCCAACGTTGAGCCATTTGCCAAAGGCCAAGCGGGTGGCCGCCAGCTCGAGGTCGGCGTCGGCGGCGATGATGCAGGGGCTCTTGCCGCCCAGCTCCAAGCTCACCGGGGTGAGGAAGCGGCTGGCCTTCTCCATAACGAGCTTGCCCACGCCGGGGCTGCCGGTGAAGAAGATGTAGTCCCAGCGCTGCTCCAGGAGCAGGGAGTTCTCCTCACGCCCGCCCAGGATGCAGGTGACGTGGCCGGGGTCGAAGGCCTCCTCGATGAGCTCGGCGATCAGCGCCGAGGTCGCGGGGCTGTAGGCGCTGGGCTTCACCACGCAGCAGTTGCCGGCGGCCACCGCGCCGATGACGGGCTCGATGGTGAGGAGGAAGGGGTAGTTCCACGGGCTCATGACCAGCACCTCGCCGTAGGGCTCGGCCACGGTGCGGTAGCTGCTGGGGAAGTTGGCCAGGTCGGGAGAGACGCGCTGGGGCTTGGCCCAGCGGCGCAGGTGCTTCAGCTGGTAGCTGAGCTCGGCCAGGGTGAGGCCCAGCTCGCACATGTAGCCTTCGAAGGCACTCTTCCCGAGGTCGCTTTTGATGGCGGCCTCTATCTCGGCCTCGCGCCTGCGGATGACTGCCTCCAGCCTGCGCAGGGCCTGCAGGCGGTAGTCGACGCTGATGGTGACGCCGGTGGCGAAGAACGCCTCCTGACAGCGCTTGATGCCATCGATCTGCTCTTGGGTTGCCACGGGGGCCTCCTTCTTCTTGCCAGTGACGGGGCGCGGCGGCTAGGCCATGACCTTGCGGTAGACCGCTTCGAGCTCGCGCGCGTCCATGAGCACGGGGACAGGGTACAGCGGATTTCCCTCGACATCTGCCTTGGCGGCCATGGCGGGAATATCCTCCTCGCATATTCCCTCGAGCTTGTCGGGGATTCCCAAGGCGGCGTTGAGCTCGCGGAACCACTCGATGAAGATGTGGCTTGCCTGCTCGTCTGAAGCCTGGGCGGGGGCGACGCCGGACA
>SFLO01000069.1 GCA_004553405.1 Coriobacteriaceae bacterium | reverse complement strand
AAACAAGAAGGGGCGGAAAGCACGCGGCTTTCCGCCCCCTTGGGGTTCGCTATGCGAGCGCGGGCCTAGTTCTGGCCGGGCTCCACGACGAGGGTGTCCTCGTAGTCTGCACCGTAGGTGTCGAGCAGGGTCTTCTCATAGGCGCCGTGGAAGAAGCTCTGGCTGCCGAGCTTGACCATCTCGTCGTTGATCCAGGTGAGCAGGCTCTCGTTGCCCTTGGCGACGGCCGGGGCGATGGTGTCCGGGTTGCCCAGGCTCTCGATGCCCACGACGTACTCGTTGAGGTCAGCGTTGGCAAAGGCGATGACCTCGGTGTTGTCGTTGAGCCACAGGGCGTTCTTGTCGTTCTCAAAGGCGGTCTTGGCAGCTGCGTAGGTGTCGAACTTCTGCTGCTTGATGTTGGGGTAGTTGGCGGTCAGGTAGGTCTCTGCAGTGGTGCCGGAGATGACGATGACCTGCTCGTCCTTGACGTCGTCGAGGCTGGTGATGACGTGGGACTTGTGGGACACGGCGCCCAGGGCCACGTTCATGTAGGCCTCGCAGAAGTCGACGGCCTCGGCGCGCTCCGGGGTGACGGTGAAGTTGGCCAAGATGAGGTCGACCTTGTTGGTCTTGAGGTACTCGACGCGGTTGGCTGCCTCGGTGGAGACGAACTCGACCTCGACGCCCATGTCGGCGCCGATCTGGCGGGCCAGCTCGATGTCGTAACCCTGGTACTCGCCGTTCTCGTCGACGTAGCCGAAGGGGTTCTTGTCGGAGAACACGCCGATGACGATCTTGCCGTCAGCCTGGATGTCCTCGACGGTGCGGGTGGTGCCGTCCTGGGCACCGGTGCTGCCGGAGCCGCCGCTGCCACCGCAGCCTGCCAGCAGGGATGCGCCGAGGGCCAGCGCGGCAACCGCCGCGATGATGCCGGTGAGCTTCTTCTTCATGGTCTTCCTCTCTCGAATGGTCCCGGCTGCCCTACTATGCAGGTGCGCTGCCGGTTTGCTGTACAGGAAGATACAGCCCAGCGCGAGACAGGGTCAAGTAATTCCTACCAAAATACTATGAATTGATTTCCGCTAGCCGGCCATCGGCTGAGCCTATGCCTGCTGCTGCTCCTGCGGCGCGGCCTCGTGCTCGCGCACGGCCTCGAACTCGAAGGTGTGCAGGAACTTCTGCGCGCGCTCGGTGCGCGGCGCGGTGAAGAAGCGCTCCGGGATGTCCTCCTCGACGATCTCTCCCCCGTCGAAGAAGAGCACGCGGTCTGCCACGGCGCGGGCAAAGCTCATCTCGTGCGTGACGATGATCATGGTCTTGCCCTCGCGCGCCAGGTCCAAGATGACGTCGAGGACCTCGCGCACCATCTCCGGGTCGAGGGCGGCGGTGATCTCGTCGAGCAGCAGGACCTCGGGCTGCATGGCCAGGGCGCGGGCGATGGCCACGCGCTGCTTCTGGCCGCCGGAAAGCTCGCGCGGGAAGCTGCCCGCCTTCTCCTTCAGGCCGACGCGCTCGAGCAGGGCCAGGGCCTCTTCCTTGACCTCTGCCTTGGGGCGCTTCTGGACCTTGAGGGGGCTGAGCATCACGTTGTCGATGACCGTCTTGTGCGGGAAGAGCTCATAGCTCTGGAAGACCATGCCGATGCGCTGGCGCAGCTTGGAGATGTTCTTGGAGCCGGGATCGACCTCCTCGCCGTCGATGCGCACGCTGCCGCCCTGGATGGGCTCGAGGCCGTTGATGCAGCGCAGGAAGGTCGACTTGCCGCAGCCGGAGGGGCCGATGACGACGATGACCTCGCCGGGGGCGACGTCGACGCTGATGTCCTTGAGGACGACGTTGTCGCCATAGGCCTTCTTGAGGTGCTCGATACGCAGCAGGGGCTCGGTCATCGCTTAGTTCCATTTCTTCTCGAGGTGGTTGGCCAGCATGCTCACGGGCCAGCAGATGAGGAAATACAGCAGCAGGATGGTGCCGTAGATGCCGAAGACGGCGTTGGGGCTCACCATGCGGTTTGCCTCGATGATCTGCTGTCCCACCTTCATGACCTCGACCACGCCGATCATCATCACCAGCGAGGTGGTCTTGATCATGCGGGTCACCAGGTTGATGCTCATGGGGATCAGGCGGCGCACTGCCTGGGGGATGACGATGTGGTAGTAGACCTGGGCCTTGGACATGCCTAAGGCCTCGGCGCTTTCGTACTGGTGCTTGGGGATGCTCACCAGCGCGCCGCGCACGAGGTCGCCCATCTCGCCCACGCCCCAGAAGGAGAAGACGATCACGGCGGAAAGCTCGGCGGAGATGTGCACGCCAAAGGCAGACGAGAAGCCGAAGAACACGATGAAGAGCAGCACCAGCTGGGGCATGATGCGCACGATCTCGAGGTAGATGCGGCTGATGACCTTGGCGACCGGGTTCTTCCAGGTCATGAACACGCCGAAGAGCAGGCCCAAGACGATGGAGATGATCACGGAGATGAGGCTGATCTCGACGCTCACCCACAGGCCCTGGAGGAGGCGGATCATGTTGCTGCCCTTGAAGAGGACGTCAATCCCCAAAAGCTCCATGGCGCAACCTCCTCTCCACAACGGTGCCCAGGATGGAGACGGGCAGGATGATGATGAGGTAGAAGATCACGAGCATGACCAGGCATTCCGTGGTCTTGTAGTAGAGGCCGATGAGGTCCTTGGCCACGAACATGAGGTCGAGCAGGCTGATGGCGGAGAACACGGATGTCTCCTTCAGCAGGAAGATCACGTTGGCCACGAAGGACTGGATGGAGAGGGTGACGGCCTGGGGGAGCACCACCAGGCGCATGACCTGGGCGCGGCTCATGCCCAGCGAGAGCGCCGTCTCGGTCTGGATGGGCTCAACGGCCTCCAAGCCGGCGCGGAACGACTCCGCCATGTAGGCGCCGCCCAGCAGGGCCACGCCGAGCATGCCGCAAGCCTCCGCGCTGATGGAGAGGCCCAGGCGCGGCAGGCCGAAGTAGATGAAGAAGAGCTGGATGAGCAGCGGCGTGTTGCGGAAGAGTTCCACGTACGCGCGGCAGACCTGGTGGAGGACGGGGACCTTGAAGTGGTTGACCATGGCCACCACCAGGCCGATGACGATCGAGCCGATGATGCCGACCCAGCCGATACGCAGCGTGAGCCACATGGCCGTCTCGTACAGCGGCAGGTACTGCGCCATCGCAGCAAAGTCCATCCTCGTCACCTCCTCTTATCGCGCTACATGGTAACGCTGCAATTCCTAAAAAAATGTAGGAATTGCAGCGTTGTTCTCAAGCGGACACAAACGCCCGCCATTGTCGCACACACAAAGCCGCCCGCAAGAACGCAGGCGAAAAATGGGACAGTGGGGACTGTCCCCACTGTCCCATTTTGCGGGTGCTACTCGGTCTCTTCGGTTTCGGCTTTGGGCTTGGGGCGGATGGCGAACTTCTGGAAGAAGGCCTTGGGGCGCTCGAGCTCGTGGGTGGAGGTGACGTCCTTGCCCAAGACAAGGCCGGCCGTCCAGTCTCCGAAGATGCGCAGCTTGCGTTCCCAGGTGGGCATGGCGAAGCCGTGGTAGCCGCGGTGCATGCACCAGGCCAGGGGGCCCTTGATGATGAGCTTCTTCTTGCCTGAAGCGAAGATGCCGATCCAGGCGCCCAGGCCGGCCACGCAGCCGGCGTTGTTGTGGAAGTAGTCGCCCAGCTGACCGCCGCGCAGGGTGGCGCAGAGGTTCTTGACCAGCTGGTTTGCCTGGCGCAGGGCGTGCTGAGCGGTGGGGGCGCAGGAGCCGTCAGGCAGGCCGCCGCCGCTGAGGTCCTGGCACACGGTGGCGTCGCCGCAGCCCCAGATGCCCTCGACGATGCCGTCGTCGCCCTCGACGCGCAGGTCGGTGCGCACGCGCAGGCGGCCGCGGCCGTCCAGGGGCAGGTCGGAGTCGCGCAGGACGGGGCAGGCGGAGGTGCCGGCAGTCCACACGATGAGATCGGTGGGGTACTCGGCGCCGTCGGAGGTCTTCACCACGCCGTCGACAGCGCTCTCGACGAAGGTCTTGAGGTGCACGTGGGCGCCGCGGGCCTCCATCTTGTCGATGGCGTACTGGGAGTGCTGGGGAGGAAGCTCGGGCAGGATGCGATCGGCTGCCTCGATGAGGTGCAGCTCGAGGTCCTCGAGCTTGATGTTGCGGTGGGTCTTGAGCAGCTTGTGGCAGAGGTCGACGATCTCTGCAAAGCCCTCGCCGCCAGAGAAGCCGCCGCCCACCACGATGAAGGTGAGCAGGCGCTTGCGGCGCGGGTCGCCGACGGGGAGGCTGTCTGCGATGGAGAAGTTCTCGATCACCTTGTTGCGGATGTAGACCGCTTCCTCGGTGGTCTTGAGGCCGATGGCGTTGTCTGCAATGCCCGGCGTGGGGAAGGTCTTGGTGACGGCGCCCAGGGTGATGACGAGCTGGTCGTACTCGAGGTCCCAGACGTGGTCGCGCTTCTTGACGGTGACCTTCTTGTTGACGGGGTCGATGACCTTGGCCTTGGCCTCGACCACGTTGGTCTTCTTGAGGTGGCTGCGCAGGGGCACCTGGATGTGGCGCGACTCGATGGCGCCGCTGGCAACCTCTGCCAGGAAGGGCTGGTAGCACATGTGCGTGCGGATATCGACGATGGTGACCTCGGCCTCGCCGTCCTTGAGCTGCTTTTCGAGGCCCTTGGCAACGTGGTAGCCGGCAAAGCCGCCGCCCAGGATCAGGATCTTCTGCATCTTGTGGTTCCTCCCAGAACAAACAAAAAGCCCGCTTGCGCGGATCGCTGAAATGTTCGCTTGTTTCGTTTGCGTTTCAAACGCGAATTGAGCCATTAAACCACGTTTGCAGCTGCTGTGGGGAGATTTCCTCCCCTGTTCGCAGGCAGGACCCCTGCAAGCGGCACGGAGAGAGACGAGAAGGGCCCGTGAATAGAGTGCGACCCCGGCACAGGCCGGGGTCGCCAGACACCCATATGGGTTGGACTTAGAAGGTCACGCCCTTGTCATGGACATGGGAGGTGCGGCAGCCCTCTGCGCACTCGATCAGAGCGACGGGGTCGGCGTTCTTGAAGACCTGACGGCAGACCATGCATGCGCAGGTGTAGTTGTCGCCGTCCTTGCCGATCTTCTCGTTGTCTGCGTACCACTGGATGGTGGCGGGGGCGACAACCTTGGACTCAGCAGCTCGGGTCTCGATCTCGGAGTAAGCAACCATGATGAACTC
>SFLO01000068.1 GCA_004553405.1 Coriobacteriaceae bacterium | reverse complement strand
CAGCCCGGCGGTGGTCGAGCGCATCGAGGCCATCACCGGCGTGCGCCCGCTGCTGGTGGAAGGCGACATCCGCGACGAGGCCGCCTTGGACAGCGCCTTTGCCGAGCACGGCCCCTTCGACTGCGTCATCCACTTCGCCGGCCTCAAGGCCGTGGGCGAGAGCGTGAGAAAGCCGCTCGAGTACTACGACAACAACGTCAACGGCACCCTGTGCCTGCTGCGCGCCATGCGCCGGGCCGGCTGCCTCAGCATCGTGTTCTCGAGCAGCGCCACCGTCTACGGCACGCCGGACGCTTGCCCCATCCCAGAAACACAGCCCAAGCACCCCGCCACCAACCCCTATGGCCGCACCAAGGGCCAGATCGAGGACATCCTGACAGACGTGGCGGCGGCCACCCCCGGCATGAGCGTCGTGCTGCTGCGCTACTTCAACCCCATCGGGGCGCATGCCAGCGGCACCATGGGCGAGGACCCAGCGGGCGTCCCCAACAACCTCATGCCCTACATCACCCAGGTGGCCGTGGGCAAGCTGGAGCAGCTGACCGTCTTCGGCGACGACTACCCCACGCCAGACGGCAGCGGCGTGCGCGACTACATCCACGTGGTCGACCTCGCCCGCGGGCATGTGGCAGCTCTCAAGGCCCTTGCGCCCGAAGGCGGCGTGAGCGTCTACAACCTGGGCACGGGGCGCGGCACGAGCGTCTTCGAGCTGGTGCATGCCTTTGAGCAGGCCACCGGGGTGAAGGTCCCGTATCGCGTGGGGCCGCGCCGCGAGGGTGACATCGCCGCGTGCTGGGCGGACTGCTCCAAGGCGGCTGCCGAGCTGGGCTGGAGGGCCGAATACGGCATCGAGCGCATGTGCGCGGACAGCTGGCGCTGGCAGCAGGCCAACCCCAACGGCTACCGCGGCTAAGCGCTGCCGCCGGGCTGGCTTGGGCCGGCCCGGGCTTGGGCCGTTTCTTAATCTTTGCCTATGTTTTGCCTGCAGACGCGCTCCCACGGGGGCGCGCATCGCTGCGGAGTTATAGACTAATGTCGTTTGACCTGTGAACCGCTTTTCTCCAAAACCGCTGATGGGAGGCCAGATGGACAAGGTGCGCATTGCCGCCTTCGACCTGGATGGGACCGTGCTCGACGGCGAGTCCCCCTTCATCCTCACCCGCCGCCTGCTGCTGCACCACGACATGAAGGTCCGCACCGGCCTGCGCATGGGCGTGTGGGGACTCAAGTACCGCATGCGCCTGCCCCAGCGCGAGTCCACGCCCAGGGAGCTGCTGTTCTCGGCCTTTGCCGGCATGCCGGTCGAGGAGGTCGACGCCCACATCCTCAGGGTCTACAACAAGCACATCGCCAAGCGCGTGCGCCCGGGTGCGCGCGCAGAGGTCGCTAGCGTCAAGGAGCAGGGCATGGTGCCCATACTCGCCAGCGCGTCGTTCAAGCCCATGACAGACGCGGTGGTCGAGGAGCTGGGCTTCGAGGGCCAGGTGAGCACCGTGATGGAGGAGCGCGGCGGCGTCTACACCTCGCGCGTGGTGGGCGAGCCCGTCCAGGGCATGGAGAAGCTGCGCCAGCTGCAGGGCTACTGCGACGGGCGCTTTGGCGTGGGCAACTGGGTGCTCGAGCGCGCCTACAGCGACCACTACAGCGACATCCCCATGCTCCAGGCCGCCCAGCACGCGGTGGTCACCGACCCAGACGGCGTGCTGAAGAAGGTCGCGCGCGTGCACGGCTGGGAGGTCGTGGACTGGGACCCCTCCAAGCGCTTCAAGCGCAGCAAGAGGCGCGACGAGCGCCAGGCCGCCAAGGCCCAGAAGCAGGCCATCGAGGCCGCGTCGTCTGCCAGTGGGGAGTAGCCCGTGGACCTGAGCGCCTTCACCGCCCTGGTGCGCGAGCAGGGGAGGCTCCACTACCGCAGCCTGCCCTGGCGCGACACGGGCGACCCGTATGCGATATGGATCAGCGAGGTCATGCTCCAGCAGACCCAGGTCTCGCGCGTGGAGGGCCGCTGGGAGGAGTGGCTCAAGCGCTTCCCCAGCGTGGGCGCGCTGGCAGATGCCCAGCTCAACGAGGTGCTCGTGGTCTGGCAGGGCATGGGCTACAACTCGCGCGCCAAGCGCCTGCAGGAATGCGCCCAGATCATCTGCCAGGAGCACGGCGGCATCATCCCGCGCGACTACGACGCGCTCGTGGCCCTGCCGGGCATAGGGCCGGCGACGGCTGCCGGCATACGCGCCTTTGCCTTTGACGAGCCCGGCGTCTACCTCGAGACCAACGTGAGGTCCGTCTTCATCCACGAGCTCTTCCCCGAGCGCGAACAAGTGGCCGACTCTGAGCTCATCCCCCTGGTACGCCAGACCTGCCCGCCGGCCGGCCAGGACGTGCGCGGCTGGTACTACGCGCTGCTCGACTACGGCGCCCACCTCAAGAAGACCCTGCCCAACCCCAGCCGCCGCAGCAAGCACCACAGCCGCCAGAGCGAGTTCCAGGGCAGCAGCCGCCAGAAGCGCTCCTTCGTGCTGCGCTGCGTGCTGGAGAGCCCCAAGACCTCCCTGCAGCTGCAAGAGGCGCTCGATGCCTTCGAGCTCGCCGCCGGCCGCCCCCGCGTGGCCCCCGCCGAGCTTTCCCGCATCCTCGACAAACTCGAGGAAGAAGGCCTCATCCAGCAAAAGGAAGACCGCTGGCTCGTAGGTTAAGAAGAATCGCAAACCTCAATACCCGCTCATGTTCACCTTGGGGTGTTCCCCCCTTGGGTTAAGGATCATTCCCTTCTTGTGTATTTGAGTGGCAAGTGCAGCGGAGCACGGGCCCTGCGAGGACTGTAGCGGAGCAGATGAGCCGAGAACCCGTCGCGGGAGCGAGGACTGTCTGAGGCCCTGAAGGGGCCGAGTTCCGCAGCTGCGGCGGGTTCTCGGCTCATCGGGTGCGAAGCGTTGTCCTCGCAGGGCCCGCGTTCCGCTGCAAACTGTATAATTCCTCCTTACGTCATTCGATAAAGGAGCGCTCATGACCCGCAAACCCACCTATGCCTTCTTGGGCCCTGCAGGCACCTGGACAGACCAGGCCCTGCGCAGCTTTGTGGCAAGCGGGCAGCTCGAGCCGGAATACGACGAGCTCCCCTGCGAGAACATGGGCGACATCTTCGAGGCCGTCGACCGCGGCCAGGCAGACTATGGCGTGGTCCCCATCGAGAATTCCCTCGAGGGCCCCGTTACCACCACGCTCGATGCCTTCGCCTTCACGTCGCGCGCAGAGATCCTGGGCGAGTGCGTGCTCGACATCCACCAGGCGCTCATCCTCGCCCCCGGCGCAACGCTGGGCGACGTCACCACCATCGCCAGCCACCCCCAGGGGGTGGGCCAGTGCCGCCGCTGGCTGCACAAGCACCTGCCGGATGCCCAGGTGAGGATGGCCAGCTCCACCGCCGCCGCCGCGCAGATGGCCGCGGCAGACAAGAGCATCGCCGCCATCGCCAACCCGCTGGCCGCCGAGCTGTGCGGCGCCGTCATCTACGAGGAGGCCATCGAGGACCACCTCTCCAGCCAGACGCGCTTCGTGCTCATCGGCAACGGCGCTGCGGCCAAGGAGGGCCCCGGCAAGACCACGCTGGCGCTCTTCCTCAAGGCAGACCGCGCCGGCGCGCTCAACATGATCCTCTCCGAGTTCGCCTATGCGGGCGTGAACCTCACCCTGGTTCAGAGCCGCCCCACCAAGCGCGAGCTGGGCGACTACATGTTCTTCGTCGAGATCGAGGGCTATGCGGACGAGCCCCATGTGCGCGTGGCGCTCGACTGCCTGCGCCTCAAGCTGCGCCAGGTGAAGGTCATCGGCAGCTACCCGCGCGCCTAGGGGGCTTGCACACCGTGCCTTCACAACTCTCTCATACGCCTTGTCTATAATCGGTTCATTATGCTGATCACCTGGTGGCACTACCTCATCGTCTTCGCCGTGGCGTTCATCGTCACGGTGGCAGCCGTTCCGCTGGTCAGGCGGATCGCCATCTCGCGCGGCATCGTCGACCAGCCCGGCGCCCGCCGCGTCAACAAGGAGCCCATCCCGCGCCTGGGCGGCGTCGCCATGTACCTGGGCCTGCTCAGCGCGCTGGTGGTCGAGTACGTCTGCGAGCTGGCGGGCTTCTGGCCGGGGCCGTTCTCGCTGTTCATGGGCTCTGGCGTCAACATGGTGGGCGTGACGGCGGGTCTCAGCATCGTGGTGGCCGTGGGCGTCATCGATGACGTGCAGTCGCTGCGCCCGGGGGTGAAGTTCCTCGGCCAGATCGTGGCGGCCGTGGTCATTGCGTCTTCCGGCGTGCTGATGTCCGGCTTCAAGATGCCGCTTTCTGACGGGCACGTGGTCTTGGGCTGGCTGTCGTATCCCATCACGGTCATCTACCTGGTGGCCTTCGCCAACATCATCAACCTCATCGACGGCCTCGACGGCCTGGCCGCGGGCATCACGGGCATCAGCGCCCTGGGCCTGTTCGCCCTTACGGTGACGCTGGTGCGCAACGACGCCTCCATCGTCGCCATCGCCCTCATCGCCGTGTGCGTGGCCTTCCTCTTCTACAACTTCCACCCGGCGAGCATCTTCATGGGGGATTCTGGATCGCTGCTCTTGGGCATGACCCTGGGCGCCATCAGCCTCATGGGCGCTACCCGCTTCTCGAGCATCACCGCCCTGGCCGTGCCCATCCTCATCGCGGGCGTGCCCGTGATCGACACCGCAAGCGCCATCGTCCGGCGCCTGCTCAACCACCAGCCCATCCAGCAGGCAGACCGCGGCCATGTGCACCACCGCCTGCTCGACCAGGGCTTCTCGCAGCGCAAGGCCGTGCTCATCATCTACGGCTGGACCGCCGTGCTCACCCTGGGCGGCATCTTCGTGTGGAACATGGGCGGCCTGGTCAAGTACACCGTGCTCTTCGCGCTGCTGGCGGCGTCGGCCTTCATCGTCTTCAAGCTGCAGCTGCTGGGGCCGGTGCTCGAGCACCACTACTTCCCGGACATCTTCCGCAAGCCGCGCGGCAAGGCGTCGCCTGCTCAGCCGGTGCAACCCGCCGAGCAGCCCGAGCACCCGGCAGACCCACTGGCGGCAGGCGATGACGACGACCCCCTGGCCGCGGCCATAGCCAACGCCCAGGTGGGCGAGCTCGTCTGCAGCATCGACGGCGGCCACCCGGACGCCCTGGGGGTGCGCGAGGACCGCGATGAGCAGTAGCGGC
>SFLO01000067.1 GCA_004553405.1 Coriobacteriaceae bacterium | reverse complement strand
GCCTGCGATATCGAATATGTGATTCGTGCCGCTGACTGCAACAGAACTGCTCGACGGACTACCGTTCTGGTAGAGCTGCACCTTATAGCCAGAGACATTAGTCACAGTATCCCATGTGGCCGTGGTGCCGCTCCATGCGAGGTTTTGGGGAGCGGAGAGAGCCGTATATCCTGCAGCGCCACTGCTGGAGTCAGACGGCTTGTAAATCCCGGTGCCCTTGTAACGGGCGTAGAAGGTGTAGTTTTGCGCAGGCTGCAGGCCGCTGAAGGCCGTGCCATCCTGCCAACTCGTGCCGTCCTTGCTGTATTCCACGCCGCCTGCACCGCCGGACATGGCTGCCAGCGTGGTGCTATCTACCGTAACGCTTTGGACAGTTGGGGAGGGCGGGGTGGTCTGGGCCAGCTTCTTTTCTTCCGGGCTGATGCTGCCGTTGCCTGTAATCGCGCCCCGGTTGTCCAGTGTTCCGTTGAGGACCAGCTCTCCATTCTGCTTGATTTCTATGGTGCCGTTGTTGGTCAGCGTCTTACCTGAAGCGATAGTGAGCGCGGCACTTTCGGGAATCGTTAGTGTCTTGCCATTGTCAATCGTGAAGCTCTCGGTAGGAGTGATAGCGGACGTTCCGTAGACCTTGCCGCCATCCTCCTCGAAGACCACGCCGCTCCATTTGTCCTGGTTGGTCGTGTCGGAAATAGCATCAACGTAGACGCTACCCGAGCTGGCGAATATCACCGCGTTGCCGTTCGTTCCCGTGCTAAAGGTTGCGTTGCTGCCAGAGTATCCTTTGCCGATGCCTGCGGCGCTGGTTCCGCCGGTTGCGTTGACAATGCCGCCGCTGATGGTGACGTTGCCGACAGCGCCGCTAGAACTGTAATAGCCGCTGCCGATGCCCGCGCCGCTGCTGCCGCCGTTGGCCTTGACCGTGCCGCCGCTGATGGTGACGTTGCCGACAGCGCTTTGGTGGCCGCCGCCGATACCCGCGCCGCTGCTGCCGCCGTCAGCTGTGACATCTCCACCGCTGATAGTGATGGTGCCCCCGCTACCGCTTAAACTGCCGCCGCCGATGCCCGCGCCGCCAAGGGATCCTGTACTGCTCTCACCACCTGTTGCCATAACCGAGCCGCCAGTGACGGTAATCTGGCCGTCGTTATAAGCGGATCCTCCTTGGCTGCCACCGCCGCCGATGCCCGCGCCACAGCCTTTGTCGCTGGCGCCGCCTGTTGCCTCAACTTTGCCGCCGTTGATGGTGATGTTGCCGCCAGAGCAGAAGCATCCGCCGCCGATGCCCGCGCCGCTTTGGATAGAAACAGCATCGCTGCTTGCTGCCTTAACCGAGCCGCCGTTGATGGTGATGTTGCCGACAGACTTGCCGCCGCCGCCGCCGATGCCAGCGCCTTTCTCGCCGCCGGTAGCTGTGATGTTGCCGCCGTTAATTGTGATGTTGCCGCCGTTAGCATAGATGTCACTGCCGATGCCCGCGTAGCACCTCTGCACGTTCTGGGCGGTCAGCTTTCCCGTGCCGCCAGTCTGCCCGTAGACAGTCAGGCTGTTGCCGCTGCTCACCTGGATGCCGCCGTTGACTGTGAGGTTGCAGTTGTCAGCGAGGATCAGGTTGACGTTGCCTTCGACAGTGACGCGCTGGGGATTATCTGCTGATCCAATGGCCACGGTGCTGCCAGCGGCCACCACATACCAGGTGGTTTGTCCGCTCGTACCCCAAGCGCCATCGCTATCTGAAAGCTGTGTGTAGTCGCCCGCGTATTTGGCATCTACCAGCCTCTTGTTGGACGCATCCCAATTGAGGTAATCCACCGTGCCGTTGAGCGGTGTCCCACCCAACGCCACGACAGGCGTGAACGCCACGACCATCGCAGCGCTCACCAGGCAGGACAGCACCCGCCGCAGCAGCGTCGGCTTCGCGTTCTCTCGTCTAACTCTCATGGTGTTTACCTCCGCTTCCATCATCAGGCGGCTTTAGCTTGCGACATGAACAGCGCGATGCCCTGCTTCAGGACACCGAGCTGGGCTTTCAGGTAGGCCTCGTCTTCGTAGAGCGCGTAATGCACGCAAGCGCGCACGAAGATGAAGATCAGGCCCGTGAGCGCGTTTGCGGGCAGGCCCAGCGAGCCGGCTAGCTCGGCGGCGTACTGTGCATAGCGCTCGTTCACACCTTGGAAGAACTCCTTGCCGAACTCGCGGTACTTGGGGTGGGCGTAGACCTGGTACATGAGGCGGTAGCTCGCCCCGTGTCTCTCTGCGGTCCAGTAGGGTGTCTCGTCGATGAAGCGCTCCAGCTCCGCGGCGCTCTTGGGCGCGCGGGCCATGAACTCATCCTCCACCTTGGCCATGCAGTGGGCAGTAGACTGCACGATGAGGTCGTCGAGATTGTCGAAGTAGGTGTAGAGCGTGGCCGTCGAGCAGCCGCACTCGGCTGCCAGGGCCTTGATGCCGGTGCTGCTCAGGCCGCCCTCGGCGTACGCCGCGAAGCAGGCCTCCATGTGCTGCTCCTTGTTGCGCTGGTAGCTCTCCTCGTTGCGGACCCGCACGGCGACACCTTCCTACAGCAATCACCAATCGTTCATTCAGATTGTACCAGCTGAACGGCGCCGGGGTAATGGCAGATGCGCCGGGAGTCGGCAGACTATGCGAGCAGCCGGAGCGCCTGGAGCAGGCCGCGCGCCGCGCTCCCCTCGGCAGACCTGTGAGCCCCAAGGCTGCGAGGGGTGCGGTGCATGCGATGCGGAGCGGCTAAGCCACATTCTATAAATGCCGCCGAAGGCGGCCCTATTAGAGCGGTGGAGGCGCACGAGCGACGAAGGAGCGAGCAGCCGGAGCGCCCGGAGCATCGCATGCGCCGCGCCCCTCGCAGCCCTGATGCCTAGCTATCTGAACGCTATATGGCAATAGCCATAGACAAAAGCGATGGCCAAGGGCGCGGAAGCCCTATGACCAGGAGTATTGAACCCGAGAAAAGGCTGGAATAGTATTCGTTCCCGTCACAAACCAAAGGTGATTCCCCTCAGGGGATACAAGAAACGGGCACAAGCCCACAACAAGGAGGAACTAATCATGAAGCTCACTTCCATCACCCGCAGGGCACTCATCCTGGGTGCCTCTGCAGCGCTCGTCGCATCTTTGGGCCTGGTTGGCTGCGGCGGCAACAGCGGTGGCTCTGCTGCATCTGCTCAGAGCAAGGGCACCATCACCGTGGCCGCTTCCCCCACCCCGCACGCAGAGATCCTCAAGAACGCCGCAGCCCCGGTGCTCGAGGCCGAGGGTTGGACTCTCGAAGTTGTCGAGTACGGCGACTACATCCAGCCCAACGTTGCTGTGACCGAGGGCGCAGCCGATGCCAACTACTTCCAGCATCAGCCCTACCTGGACTCCTACAACGAGGAGAACGGCACCGACCTCGTCTCTGCCGGCAAGATCCACTACGAGCCCTTCGGACTCTACGCAGGCAAGAAGGCATCCCTCGATGAGCTGGCAGACGGCGACAAGGTTGCCATCCCCAACGACACCACCAACGAGGCACGCGCCCTGCTGCTGCTGGAGCAGGCCGGCCTGATCGAGGTCGATGACGCCGCCGGCATCACCGCCACCCCTAAGGACATCACCTCCAATCCCAAGAACCTCAAGTTCGTCGAGCTCGAGGCTGCTCAGATCCCCCGCTCCCTTGAGGACGTGGCCATCGCAACCATCAACTCCAACTATGCGCTGCAGGCCAGCCTGAACCCCTCCACCGACGCCCTGGTGATCGAGGACGCATCTGGTCAGGCCGCTCAGACCTACGCCAACATCCTCTGCGTCGCCGCAGACCAGGCAGACTCCGAGAAGACCAAGGCCCTGCTCGAGGCCCTGAACTCCCAGGCCGTCAAGGACTACATCAATAAGACCTACAACGGCGCGGTCCTGCCCCTGAGCTAAGCGCTCGCAGCATCCCTGCAGAGAGGCGCCCGCGTGGCGCCTCTCTTTGTGCCCGGAGGTCTTCCATAGGCAAAAGCGATGGCAGGCCATGCCCTGAATGAATGGCGGCGTTCAGGTGAATCCCCATGCGCACCCGTATCATGGGAACTTGCGTTTTCAACCAAGACAAGGATCCACGCAATGATCGAACTCAAGAACATCACCAAGGTGTACGAGACCAAGGAAGGTCCCTTCACCGCGCTCGATGATGTGAGCCTCGCCATCAACGACGGCGACGTCTTCGGCATCATCGGCGAGTCCGGTGCGGGCAAGTCCACCCTAGTGCGCCACATCAACCTGCTCGAGCGCCCCACCTCTGGCCAGGTGCTCATCGACGGCACCGACGTCACGGGCTTCCAGGGCAAGCAGCTGCGCGACATGCGCCAGGGCATCGGGATGATCTTCCAGAACTTCTCCCTCTTCCAGCAGCGCACCGTCCTGCAAAACGTCACCTTCCCCCTGGAGCTGCAACACCAGGACAAGGCCGCCGCGCGCAAGCGCGCCGAGGAGCTCCTGGAGATCGTCGGCCTGAAGGACCGCGAGGACCGCTATCCCAGCGAGCTTTCCGGCGGCCAGCAGCAGCGCGTGGCCATCGCCCGCGCTCTGGCCACCAACCCCAAGATCATGCTCTGCGACGAGGCGACCTCCGCTCTGGACAGCCGCACCACCGTCCAGATCCTCGACCTGCTCGAAGACATCAACAAGCGCCTGGGCGTCACCATGGTGCTCATCACCCACTCCATGGCTGTGGCCCGAAAGGCCTGCAACCGCATCGCGGTCATCTCGCGCGGCAAGATCGTGGAGCTGGGCGACACCGAGGACGTCTTCACCAACCCGCAGTCCGAGGCCGCCAAGGCGATCATCGCCCATCACGCCGGCCAAGAAACCGAGAGCGAGAAGGGCGAGGTGATCTAGATGGAGGCTGCCTCCCAGTTCATCGCCGACTACGGCTGGGTCCTCGTCGAGGCCACCGGTGCCTCGCTGTTCATGACCTGCGTGTCCTGCCTGCTGGCCTATGTGATCGGCCTGCCCATCGGCGTGGGCTTCCACATCACCACCGAAAACGGCCTTCACCCCAACAAGGCCGTCAACGCCGCGCTCGGCTGGATCATCAACATCGGCCGCTCCGTGCCTTTCATCATCCTATTGGTTGCCATGATCCCGCTCACGCGCCTCATCATGGGCACCTCCCTGGGCATGGCTGGCGCCATCCCGCCCCTGACCGTCTCTGCCGCCCCCTTCGTCGCACGCATCGTCGAGCAATCGCTCGCCGAGGTCGACACGGGCGTTGTCGAGGCCGCTCACAGCTT
>SFLO01000066.1 GCA_004553405.1 Coriobacteriaceae bacterium | reverse complement strand
CGCGGGCTTTGTGTCCTCCCTGGTGGCGATGGCGTTTGCCACGGCGGTGCCGTGGGTGCGGCTCAGGGATATGGGGATGTCGATGATGCCGGCCTCGCGCGCCACTTCGAGCGCGCGGTTGTGCAGCACCGCGACCGGCTTGCCGCGAAAGTCGTGCGAGACCTCCACGTCCGCAAAGCCGATCCCGCCGGAAAAGCCCGTGCCCAGCGCCTTGACCACCGCCTCCTTGGCGGCGAAGTGGGTGGCGAAGTGCACGGCGGGGTTGTGCTTCGAGCGGCAGTAGTCGCGCTCTGCCTGGGTGAAGACCTTGCGCTCGAACGCCGGGCTGCGCTGGAGTATGGCCTCCATGCGGGGGACCTCCACGATGTCCACCCCCAACCCGGCCACCGCCACGGGGGATGTCTGCGGCTGGGTGCCCTGGTCCCGCTGGTTGGGATACGTCTCTTCGATGCTCATTGCTACTCCACGGTCACGGATTTAGCGAGGTTCCTGGGATGGTCGACGTCGCAGCCGCGCTTGAGGGCGACGCTGCGCGCCAGCAGCTGCAGGGGCACGCTCGCGGTGATGGCAGAGAAGCAATCGCGCACCGGCGGGATGTAGATGACGCAGTCCGCTATCTCGCGCACGTCCTCGTCGCCCTCGGTTGCGATGGCGATGACCTTGGCCCCGCGCGCGAGGATCTCCTGCACGTTGCTGAGGGTCTGCATGCGGGTGGGGCTCTCCGTCACCACGGCCACGACGGGCACGCTCGGGTCGAGCAGGGCGATGGGGCCGTGCTTGAGCTCGCCGGCGGCGTAGGCCTCGGCATGTAGGTAGCTGATCTCCTTGAGCTTGAGGGCGCCCTCGTAGCAGGTGGTGGCGTTGATGCCGCGCCCCACATACATGGCGCTGTGGCAGTCCTTGAGCAGCTCTGCAGCCTCCTCGATGGCGGATGTGTCGGAGAGTATGTACTCGATCTGGGCCGGCGTCGCGCGCAGCTCGTGGAACAGCGACACCACCTGGCGGCTGTTGAGGCGTCCTTTGCGCTGGGCGAGGAAGAGCGCGATGAGGGTGACGCAGGCGATCTGCGCCAGGAAGCTCTTGGTGGCGGCAACGGAGATCTCCATGTTGGCCTTGACGTAGAGGGTCCCGTCGCTTTCGCGTGTGATGCGGCTGCCCATGACGTTGGTGACGGCGAAGACCTTGGCCCCCTTGCTGCGCGCCAGGCGCACGGCGGCGAGGGTGTCTGCCGTCTCCCCGGACTGGCTCAGGGCGATGACGAGCGTGGAGGGTGTGACGATGGGGTTGCGGTAGCGGAACTCGCTGGCCACCTCGACGCGGGTGGGGATGCGCGCCCAGGCCTCGATGAGCTCGCGCGCCACCAAGCCCGCATGGTAGCTGGTACCGCAGCCGATGATGTAGACCTGGTCGATGGCCTCGATGTCCTCCTGGCTCAAGTTGAGGTCCTCGAGCACGATCTTGTTGTCCTTGAGGTGGCCGGAGACGGTGTCGCGCACGACGCGGGGCTGCTCGTGAATCTCCTTGAGCATGAAGTCGGGGTAGCCCGCCCTCTCGGCGGCCTCGGTGTCCCAGTCGATGTGGGTGAGCTGGGGCTCGACCGCGCGCCCGGCGGCGTCTTGGACCTCGACGGAGCCCGGAGTGAGGACAGCGAGCTGGCCGTCTTCGAGAAAGACGACGTCGCGGGTGTAGTCCATGACGGCCACCATGTCGCTTGCCACGAGGCTCGAGGAGCCGTCCGTGCCCACGACGATGGGGCTGTCCTTGCGGCTCACGACGATCTGCTGGGGGTGGTCGGCGTGGATGGCGGCGATGCCGTAGGCGCCCTGCAGCTGGGCGACGGTCTTGCGCATGGCGGCGGCAAGGTCGCCTTCGTAGTAGCGCTCGAGCAGGTGGGCGACCGTCTCGGTGTCTGTCTCGCTGACGAACTCGTGCCCCTGGGCGCGCAGCTCGTCGCGCAGCGCGGCGTAGTTCTCGATGATGCCGTTGTGGACCACAGCGACCTTGCCGGAGCAGTCCTTGTGGGGATGGGCGTTGGTCTCGCTCGGCTTGCCGTGCGTTGCCCAGCGGGTGTGGCCGATGCCGCAGCTGGCGGGCAGCTCCATGCCCTCGACCGCCTCTGCGAGCGCTTGCACCTTGCCCACCCTGCAGACGACCTCGAGCCCGCCGGCGCCGTCCGGCACGGCGATGCCGGCAGAGTCGTAGCCGCGGTACTCGAGCTGCCTCAGACCTCCCACGAGTATGCCCTTGGCCTGGTTGTTGCCCACGTATCCGACGATTCCGCACACAGGAGCGCTCCTTTTCGCAGTTTGCCGTATCGCTCGATTTTAGTAGAGGCCCGCAGCGCTGTGCGCCGCGAGCCGCCGCAGCTGCTGCCACTGGACGCCAGCGCACCCGCAGCCGCAGGCTGCCCCGCCAATGAAAAGACCCCCTTGCGGGGGCCCTTCCATTGCTATGTCGCCAAAGAGGCTTTAGGCCTCTGCGGGGATGACGTGCACGCGGCGCTTGTCGCCGCGGGTGTACTTGACGGTGCCGTCTGCCAGGGCGAACAGGGTGTCGTCCTTGCCGCGGCCCACGTTCTCACCGGGGTGGAAGTGGGTGCCGTGCTGGCGAACGAGGATCATACCGGTGGTGACGACCTCGCCGGCGAACTTCTTGCAGCCCAGACGCTGTGCGCGGGAGTCGCGACCGTTGCGAGTGGAGCCTAGACCCTTTTTATGTGCCATTGTCTTTCGCCTCCCTTACCTATGCGTTCTGGATGGTCTCGATGATCTCTGCCTTGCGGGCGGAGGAGGACAGCTTGACGCCGAGCTCAGCAGCAAGCTCCTTGAGCTGGGCGACGGTCATCTTGTTCAGCTCGTCGACGGAGGGGACTGCAGCGGCCGCTGCGGGCTCTGCGACGGGCTCGGCAGCTGCGACGGGCTCGGCAACGGCGGGCTTGGCAGCCTTGGGCTCGGCCTTGACACCTGCAACCTCGGTGATCACGATCTTGGTGAGATTCTGGCGATGGCCGCGGAGCTTCTTGTAGCCCTTGCGCTTCTTGAACTTGAAGATGATGGCCTTGGGGCCCTTGTGCTGGTCGACGATCTCTGCGGTGACGGTGGTCTGTGCAAGAGCGTCTGCGTCGGTCACGACGTCCTCGCCGTTGTTGAGGAAGAGAACGGGGAGCTGCACCTGGGTGCCAGCCTCGCCCTCGATCTTCTCAACATCGATGACGTCACCCGGCTTGACGGTGTACTGCTTGCCACCGGTTTTGATGATTGCGTACATTCTGGTTTTGCCTTTCAACTTTTAACCGAAGTGCCCTGCGTCACATTCCTGCGTGAGGGAATTACGCACCAATGCACACAGACGCGAATGGGAATGATAACAAATACAGTCCCCAACCACAAGGACGTTGAGCAGGTTTTTTACCCACGCCCCCGGGTGTGGCGAAGAGCTTACTCGTCACCCCTCAGTCGCAGCCTCACCAGGCTCGCCAACCGCGGCGGCTCGCCCTCCACAAAGGCCAGTGCGGCCTCGATGAAGCGGTCTGGGCGCAGCGAGCCTTGGTCTTGGGCACGCGTTGCAAAGTCCACGCGCACGCCGGAGCCCTCCTGCACGACGAGCGGCTCGCCCAGCAGGCGCCCTTCCAGGGGAACCTGCTTGACCTCGAGCGGCCCGCGGCGCTTCTTGGGCTTGCGCTTGACCTCGATGTAGCCGCGCTCCATCAGCGCCCCGAACGCCTCCTGGACATCCTGCGCGCGGCAGTCCTCGAACAGCGCCGTCCACTCGCTCACAGGGAAGGCAACGGTCACGGCGTCTGCGCGCAGGTCGATGTAGCCGCACTCGACCGGCGCGAGGTCGCCCACGCTGCCCTCGAGCATGCGCTGCAGGGCGTCTTGGGGCTTGACGTACTCGCGCAGGCGCAGGTCGAGGTACTCGCACTCGCTGGCCGCCCCCACCGGCAGCGCCGGCCCGAAGCTCACCTTCATGTGGGGGTTGAAGCCCTCGGTCACCGCGTAGGGCAGGCCGGCGCGGCGGATGATGCGCTCCATGCTGCGGATGGTCTCCAGATGGGAGAGGAAGGCCAGGCGCCCGCGCTTGACGTACTTGATGCGCATCAGGAAGCCCATGTTCTCGCTCACAGCACACGCTCCTTCTCCGTGACGGTCTTGACGGGGAGGTCCTGGCAGACGCCGCATGCACTGCAGGGCCCAAAGCTGCAGTCCGGGGTGGTCTTGCCCAGCTGCGCCAGGCGCCTCTCCCTCAAGAGGAACTCCTCGGTCACGCCGCAGCTGATGTGGTTCCACGGAAGGGCTTCGCCCTCTTCGAAGCAGCGCGTCGCCGCCTGGAAGATGTCGACGCCGCTGTCGAGGGCGCCCTGCTGCCAGGCGTCGAAGTCGAACTGCTCGCTCCAGGCGTCGAAGCGCGCGCCGTGGCGCCAGGCGGACTCGATGAGCGGGGCGCACTCGCGGCCGCCGCGGGCCAGCACGGCCTCGACGTAGGAGGTCTGGCTGTCGTGGTAGTGGAGGTCGACGCCCTTCTTGGGCATGCTCGCCCTCAGCACCTCGATGCGGTGCTCGATCTGCGGCAGGCCGATCTGGCCGTCCCACTGGAAGGGGGTGCAGGGCTTGGGGATGAACAGCGCCGCGCTGGCGCTCATGCGCACGTTGCCGCGCTGGTCGTCGGGGACGGAGTCCTTGGCCGCGTTGTAGAGGCGGCGGCACAGGTCGCCGATGCCCGCGACGTCCTCGTCGGTCTCGCCGGGCAGGCCGATCATGAAGTAGAGCTTGCAGCGGCGCCAGCCCGCCGAAAAGGCGCTCCTCACCGCGTTGAAGATCTGCTCTTCGGTGACGCCCTTGTTGATGACGTCGCGCATCCTCTGGGTGCCGGCCTCCGGAGCCAGCGTAAGGCCGGGCTTGCGCTCGCCGGCAACCAGGGTGGCCAGCTCGATGCCGAAGGCGTCGACGCGCTGGCTGGGAAGCGAGATGCCGATGCCGGTGCCGCGGTACTGGTTGTTGATGCGGCGCACCATGTCCATGATGCAGCTGTGATCTGTGGATGACAGGCTGGTGAGGCTCACCTCGTCGTAGCCCGTGAAGGCCAGGCCCTGGCACACCGCTCCCACCACGGGGTCGACGCTGCGCTCGCGCACAGGGCGATAGATCATGCCGGCCTGGCAGAAGCGGCAGCCGCGCGCGCAGCCGCGCAATATCTCGACCGCCAGGCGGTCGTGCACCAGCTCCTGGTAGGGGACGATGGGCGTGGGCAGGGCCTTGGTAGAGTCGAAGTCCGCGATCACGGCCTTGCGCACCAACGCGGGCACGCCGTCGTCAAGCGGGGCATAGCAGGT
>SFLO01000065.1 GCA_004553405.1 Coriobacteriaceae bacterium | reverse complement strand
GGGTCGCGTTTGATGGGGTTGAGGGGGATGAGGTTGACGTGGCAGAGCATGCCGCTGCAGAAGTCGACGAGCGAGCGGAGATGTTCGTCGCTGTCGTTGACGCCCGCCATGAGGGCGTACTCGAGGGAGGGGCGCCTGCCGGTGAGCTGCCCGTATTCGTTGAGGGCCTGGCGCAGGCGGGGGAGAGGGTGGGCCTTGACGCCGGGCATGATGGTGTCGCGCGTTTCCTGGATGGCGCTGTGGAGGCTGATGGCGAGCGTGAACTGCTCGGGCTCGCGCGCGAGCCTCTCGATACCGCCGATGATGCCGCAGCTTGACAGCGTGATGTGGCGCGCGCCGATTCCCAAGCCCAGCTCTGCGTTGATGCGGCGCAGCGCCTCGATCGAGGCGTCGTAGTTGGCGAAGGGCTCTCCCTGGCCCATGGCGACCACGTTGGTCACACGGCGCTCGAAGTCGCTTCCCACAAGGCGCACCTGCTCGACCATCTCGCCGGCGTTGAGGTTGCGCGTGAAGCCACCCCAACCGGTTGCGCAGAAGGTGCAGCCCATGGCGCACCCGGCCTGGGTCGAGAAGCACACGGTGAGGCGCGAACCGTCGGAGGAGGGGATGCCCACGGTCTCGACGGCGATCCCGTCCGCAAAGCGCACGAGGTACTTGCGGGTGCCGTCTGCGCTGCACTGGCGGGTGACGATGGTGGGAAGCTGCAGGGTGCAGGCCGCGGCCAGCTGAGCGCGCAGGTCCTTGGAGAGGTTGGTCATCTCGTCGAAGGAGCCGACCCCCTTCTGCCAAAGCCACTGCTCCACCTGCTTGACGCGAAACTTGGCCTGGCCGAGGTCGTCTACGAGCAGGCGCTCAAGCTCTGCGTGGGTGAGGGCCTTGATGTCGATGGGGGAGGGGATGGCTTCCACAGCTTCCTCTTTCAAAAATCACAGGGGCTACATGCTCTTGCAGGCATAGGGCGGCGGTGCTCAGTTAAGATACCACTGCGAGGAAACCGTCCACACGAGCCGAGGGGTCAACAATGATCAACGCAACGCCCTGCATTCCCGCCGAGACCAAGGTCACGCTGTTGAAGGGTGGCCGCAGCGGCGAGCGCGAGGTATCCCTCAGGTCCGGTGCCGCCTGCGCAGAGGGCCTGCGCAGCATGGGCTTTCCCGTCATAGAGGTCGACACCGGCGATGTGGACATGATCCAGCAGATCATCGAAAGCGAGCCAGACGTGGTCTTTTGCGCCCTGCACGGCAGGGACGGCGAGGATGGTCGCATGCAGGGCCTGCTCGAGCTCATGCGCGTCCCCTACACGGGGTCCGGCGTGCTTGCCAGCGCCCTTGCCATGGACAAGACGCGCGCCAAGGCCATATACAGGCAGGCAGGGCTTCCCACCCCGGGTTCTGTCGACCTCGTGCGCGGCCAGGATTACCGCATCGAAGACATCGTCGCCGTCGTGGGCGAGCGTTGCGTGGTCAAGCCCGCAAGCGAAGGCTCCAGCTTGGGCATGGCAATCATCGACAAGGCCGAGCAGCTGCCGGCTGCCATCGAGGAGGCCTTCAAGTACGACTCGCTCCTGCTGGTGGAGAGCTTCGTCGACGGCGTCGAGACCACTGTGGCCGTGCTGGGCAATGCAGAGCCCCAGGCCCTGCCTGTGATCGAGATCGTCACCCAAGACAGCAGCGAGTTCTACGACTTCGAGGCCAAGTATGCCCCCGGCGGCTCGACCCACATCATCCCCGCGCGCATCCCGGCCCAGCAGCTGGCCGAATGCCAGCGCCTGGCCGTCGAGGCCCACAAGGCCCTGGGCTGCCGCGGTGTCTCGCGCACGGACATCATCGTGTCTCCCAGCGGCGAGATGTGGGTCCTCGAGACCAACACCCTGCCCGGCATGACGGCCACCTCCCTGCTGCCCGACGCCGCCAAGAGCATCGGCATCGAGTTCGGGCCGCTGTGCAAGCTCATCGTCGAGCTGGTGGGGGCGGCACGTTTCCTTCTGGTTGGTATTCTTGTGCGAATCCGAGAATCAACTAGCCAGGAAGGAGAGCGCCATGTCTCAGCTCACAGAGATTCGCTGGCACGCGCGCGCCGGCCAGGGCGCCGTCACCGCTGCCAAGCTGGTTGCAGAGACCGCGCTGTCGCAGGGCCGCTACATGCAGGCCATGCCCGAGTACGGCCCCGAGCGCGCCGGTGCGCCGCTCAAGGCATTCACCCGCGTGTGCGACGAGCCCATCGAGGTACACAACAACGTCACCAACCCCGCCATCGTCGTCGTCCTCGACGACACGCTGCTGCCCATCGTCGACGTCACCGAGGGCATCCTGCCCGGCGGTCATATCATCCTCAACACCAAGCTGAGCCCCGCCCAGGTGCGCGAGCAGCTCAAGGTTGCAGACGACATCACCGTGGCAACCGTGGACGCCTCTGGCATCGCGCTCGACACCATCAAGCGCGACATCCCCAACGCCGCCATCGTCGCGGCTGTGGTGAAGGTGACCGGCGTCGTGCCCCTGGAGGAGTTCAAGGCCCACTTCGAGAGCTCGTTTGCGAAGAAGGAGCTTGTTCCCGCCAACATGGAGGCCATCGACAGGGCCTACGAGGAGGTGCAGCAGTGATGAGCGCACAGGCAGGCGGCGCCCCGCGCAAGTGGGATGTGAGCCGCGTCGACCAGCAGAGCTACAAGGTGCTGCCCCTGGGCGGCATCAACCCGGACGGAGGCAACTCCGTCGACTACATCACCGGCGGATGGCGCAGCGAGCGCCCGGTGTGGAGCGAGGAGGCGTGCAAGCACTGCCTGCTGTGCTGGGTCATGTGCCCGGACTCCTCCATCCTCGTTCAAGACGGCAAGATGACCGGCATCGACTACGACCACTGCAAGGGCTGCGGCATCTGCGTGCACGAGTGCAAGTTCGGCACCTTGGAGATGGTCTCTGAGGCCGAGGCCCTGGCTGCGGAAGGGAGCGTGCGCTGATGCCCGAGAAGAAGATACTCTCTGCCAACGGCAACCAGATGGTGGCCGAGGCCTACCGCCAGGCCGCACCCGACGTGGTGTGCGCCTACCCCATCACTCCCCAGACCACTATCGTCGAAAACTTCGCCAAGTATGTGGCCCAGGGCCGCGTGCACACGGAGTTCGTCACCGTCGAAAGCGAGCACTCCTCGATGAGCGCCTGCGTGGGTTCCTGCGCTGCCGGTGCGCGCACCTTCACGGCTACTTCCAGCCAGGGTCTCGCCTACATGGTCGAGGAGCTGCCCATCGCGTCTGGCCTGCGCCTGCCCATCATCATGGCCAACGCCAATCGCGCCATCGCCGCCCCCATCAACATCAACTGCGATCATTCGGACGTCATGCTCGCCGCCAACTGCGGCTGGCTGATGTTTTTCGCGGAAAACGCGCAGGAGGCCTACGACAACACGCTGGTGGCCATCCGCTCGGCAGAAGACCACAGGGTTCTGCTGCCCGCCATCACCGCGCTTGACGGCTTCATCACCTCGCATGCCATGGAGCGCTGTGAGCTCATGGACGACGAGACCGTCGCCGCCTTCGTGGGCGAGCGCGAGGCGCTCTACCCCCTGCTCGACACCGCCAACCCCGTGGCTGTGGGCAGCTACACCAACGCCGAGCCCCACTACGAGGTCAAGAAGTCCCAGCGCGCCGCCATGGAGGCCGCGCGCGGTGTGATCAAGGAGTACGGCGACAAGTGGGCCCAGGTGTGCGGCCGCCCCTTCGACATGGTCGACTGCTATGGTTGCGAGGACGCCGAGCTCATCGCCGTCGTCATGGGCTCGTGCGCGGGCAACCTGCGCCACGTGGCCCGCGAGCTGCGCGCCCAGGGCAAGAAGGTGGGCGTGGCCCGCATCCGCGTGTACCGCCCCTTCCCGGCCGAGGAGCTGGCAGCCGCCCTCGGGAGCGCCAAGGCCGTGGCTGTGCTCGACCGCAGCGAGACCTACGGCGGCCAGATGGGCCCGCTGGCGCTCGAGACCGCCAGCGCACTCTTCCAGGCCGGCGTGTCGCTGCCCCTCAAGGGCTACCTCTACGGCCTGGGCGGCCCGGACGTCACGCTCGACGACATGCGCCGCGTCTTCCGCGAGCTGGAGCTGCTGGCAGCGGGCGACGCCTCTGTTGACACCAAGGTCGCGCACCTGGGTTCTGAGAAGGAGGGTGAGTAACATGGCGAGCATCAAGGAGCTCTCTGCCCTGCCCGAGCGCCTCTGCGGCGGCCATCGCCTCTGCGGCGGCTGCGGTGCCGGCATCGCCGTGCGCCAGGTTCTGATGGGCGCCGGCGACAACGACGTCGTGGTGGCCAACGCCACGGGCTGCCTGGAGGTGTCCACCACCGTCTACCCCTACTCCAGCTGGAACGCTCCCTTCATCCACAACGCCTTTGCCAACGGCGCAGCGACCTGCTCCGGCGTCGAGGCCGCCTACAAGGGCCTCAAGCGCGCCGGCAAGATCCCCGCTGACAAAGAGATCAAGTTCGTGTGCTTTGGCGGAGACGGCGGCACCTACGACATCGGCTTCCAGAGCCTCTCTGGCGCCATGGAGCGCGGCCACGACATGGTCTACGTGTGCTACGACAACGGCGCCTACATGAACACCGGCATCCAGCGCTCCAGCGCCACGCCCCACGGCGCCTGGGCCACCACCTCCGAGGTGGGCGCGGCCCAGCAGGGCAAGGAGCAGCGCCGCAAGGACCTCACCAGCATCATGGCCGCCCACCACATCCCCTATGTGGCCCAGGCGTCCGTCAGCCACTGGAAGGACCTCGTCTCCAAGGCGGAGAAGGCCTTCAACACCCCCGGCCCCGCCTTCATCAACGTGCTGGCACCCTGCCCGCGCGGCTGGCGCATCCCCAGCGACCAGACCGTCGAGATCGCCCGCAAGGCCGTGCAGTCCGGCTTCTGGCCTTTGTTCGAGGTCGAAAACGGCACCTGGAGCATGACCAAGGTCAAGGGCGACAGGATCCCCGTGGCCGAGTTCATGAAGCCCCAGGGCCGCTTCAAGCACCTCTTCAAGCCGGGCAACGAACAGCTGCTCGAGCAGCTGCAGCGCGAGTGCGACGAGTACTACGCCTACATCGAGGCCCGCTGCAACGCAGAGGGCTAAGGGGAAACCGGCAGCATATCCTCGGAAGAGCGGGCCTCGCGCCCGCTCTTCTTCTTTGTCCGCCGCGCCGTGCGGCAGGTGGGGGAGTACCACGTGCCGACAGGCGAGGCTATCGCCGCAGGTGATAGTACGGTGCTCGCCTACCATGCGTCCTACCGGGGCGCCCTGGCTGCCCCCTCGGTTTTCTGCACGCACCCATCTACATAGACGCTCGAGAGGAAACCCATGAGAGAACTCAAGTCCATGGATGGCAACAACGCTGCGGCGCACGTGTCCTACGCGTTCACCGAAGTCGCTGCCATCTACCCCATCACCCCCTCCAGCCCCATGGCCGACTACGTCGACCAGTGGTCTGCCCAGGGCCGCAAGAACATCTTCGGCACCACCGTCAAGGTGGCCGAGCTTGAGTCCGAGGCCGGTGCAGCCGGCGCCGTGCACGGCTCCCTCACCGCCGGTGCCCTGACCACCACCTACACCGCCTCCCAGGGCCTGCTGCTGATGATCCCCAACATGTACAAGATCGCGGCCGAGCAGCTGCCCAGCGTCTTCCACGTTTCTGCGCGCACCGTCTCCACCCATGCGCTCAACATCTTCGGCGACCACTCCGACGTCATGGCCTGCCGCCAGACCGGCTTTGCCATGATGGCCGAGACCAACGTCCAGGAGGTCATGGACCTCTCTGCCGTCGCCCACCTCGCCGCCATCAAGGGCGGTCTGCCCGTCCTCAACTTCTTCGACGGCTTCCGCACCTCCCACGAGGTCCAGAAGATCCAGGTCTGGGATTACGAGGACCTGGCCGAGATGTGCGACTTCGACGCCATCAAGGCCTTCCGCGACCATGCGCTCAACCCCGAGCACCCCGCGATGCGCGGCTCCCATGAGAACGGCGACATCTTCTTCCAGCACCGCGAGGCCTGCAACTCCCACTACGACGCCTTCCCCGCCGTGGTCGAGGAGTACATGGACAAGGTCAACGCCAAGCTGGGCACCGACTACAAGCTCTTCAACTACTACGGTGCACCCGATGCAGACCGCGTGATCGTCGCCATGGGCTCCATCTGCGACGTCATCGAGGAGGTCATCGACTACCTCAACGCCCACGGCGAGAAGGTCGGCCTCGTCAAGCCGCGCCTGTACCGCCCCTGGGTCTCCGCCAGGTTCTGCGAGGCCATCCCCGCAAGCTGCACCAAGCTGGCCGTGCTCGACCGCACCAAGGAGCCCGGCTCTGCTGGCGAGCCCCTGTTCCAGGACGTCATCACCGCCTTGGCCCAGGAGGGCCGCAGCATCGGCACCGTCACCCGCGGCCGCTACGGCCTGGGCTCGAAGGACACGCCTCCCTCCAGCGTCTTCGCCATCTACGCGGAGCTCGCCAAGGACGAGCCCAAGCGCGAGTTCACCATCGGCATCGTCGACGACGTCACCAACCTGTCCCTGCCCGAGGATGAGAACTGCCCCAACACCGCTGCTGAGGGCACCATCGAGTGCAAGTTCTGGGGTCTGGGCGGCGACGGCACCGTCGGCGCCAACAAGAACTCCATCAAGATCATCGGCGACCACACCGACAAGTACGTACAGGCTTACTTCCAGTACGACTCCAAGAAGACCGGCGGCGTCACCGTTTCCCACCTGCGCTTCGGCGACAACCCCATCAAGTCCCCCTACTACATCAACAAGGCTGACTTCGTGGCCTGCCACAACCCCTCCTACATCACCAAGGGCTTTAAGATCGTCCAGGACGTCAAGCCCGGCGGCGTGTTCCTGATTAACTGCCAGTGGAACCTGGAGGAGCTGGAGCATCACCTGGATGCCGCTTCCAAGCGCTACATCGCCGAGAACAACATCCAGCTGTACACCATCAACGCCATTGACCTGGCCATCAAGGTGGGCATGGGCAAGCGCACCAACACCATTCTGCAGTCCGCTTTCTTCACCCTGGCCAACGTCATGCCCGCGGAAGATGCCGTGAAGTACATGAAGGACGCTGCCGAGCACTCCTATGCCAAGAAGGGCATGGACGTGGTGGAGAAGAACTGGAACGCCATCGACGCCGGCGCCACCGCCTTCGTCAAGGTGGACGTGCCCGCTTCCTGGGCTTCCGCCGAGGCCGCTCCTGTGGATGTGGCTCTGGAAGGCCCCGCCGCTACCGTGGCTGTTGTCAAGAAGATTCTGAACCCCATCGGCAAGATGGACGGCTACAGCCTGCCCGTCTCCGCCTTCGCTGAACCCCATCGGCAAGATGGACGGCTACAGCCTGCCCGTCTCCGCCTTCGACGGCCTGGCCGACGGCCAGTTCCCCCTGGGCGCCTCCGCCTATGAGAAGCGCGGCGTTGCCGTTACCGTTCCCCACTGGGACGAGACCAAGTGCATCCAGTGCAACAACTGTGCCTATGTCTGCCCCCACGCCACCATCCGTCCCTTCGCTCTGACCGAGGAAGAGGCCGCTGCCGCTCCCGCCGCTACCCGCGCTGTGCCTGTGAAGGCCGGTAAGGGCAAGGGCAAGTACAGCTTCACCATGGCCGTGTCTCCTCTGGACTGCATGGGCTGCGGTGTCTGTGTCGGCGTGTGCCCCACTCAGGCCATCACCATGGTGCCTCAGGAGCAGGAGCTGGCCGAGCAGGATGTGTTCAACTACATGGTGGCCAAGGTCTCCGAGAAGAAGGATATGCAGGATAACACCGTCAAGGGCAGCCAGTTCAAGCAGCCCATGCTGGAGTTCTCCGGCTCCTGCGCCGGCTGCGCCGAGACTTCCTACGCCCGTCTGGTGACCCAGCTGTTCGGCGACCGGATGTACATCTCCAACGCCACCGGCTGCTCCTCCATCTGGGGCGGTCCCGCCGCTACCTCTCCCTACTGCATGAACAAGGAAGGCCACGGCCCCGCCTGGGCAAACTCCCTGTTCGAGGACAACGCCGAGCACGGCCTGGGTATGTACACCGCTCAGGCGGTCATCCGTGAGTCCCTGGCCAACAAGGTTAGATCCGTCATGGAGAACACCACCTGCGACGAGCGGAAGGCCGCCTGCCAGGCTTGGCTGGACACCTACAACGACGGCGAGGCCAACAAGGCTGCTACCAAGGCTTTGATTGCCAACCTGGAAGCCAAGGTCTGCTGCGACACCGTTGCCGACATCCTGTCCAAGAAGGAATACCTGTCCAAGAAGTCCGTGTGGATCTTCGGCGGCGACGGCTGGGCTTACGATATCGGCTTCGGCGGCGTTGACCATGTGCTGGCTTCCAACAAGGACGTCAATGTCTTCGTCTTCGACACCGAGGTTTACTCCAACACCGGTGGACAGGCTTCCAAGGCTTCCAACATCGGCCAGGTTGCTCAGTTCGCCGCCTCCGGTAAGGAGACCAAGAAGAAGTCCCTGTCCGAGATCGCCATGAGCTACGGCTATGTTTACGTTGCTCAGGTAGCTATGGGCGCCAATCCCGCTCAGACCATCAAGGCCATCACCGAGGCGGAAGCCTACAACGGTCCTTCCCTGATCATCGGCTACGCCCCCTGCGAGATGCACTCCATCAAGGGCGGCATGACCAACTGCCAGGCTGAGATGAAGAAGGCTGTGGAATGC
>SFLO01000064.1 GCA_004553405.1 Coriobacteriaceae bacterium | reverse complement strand
TCCACGCTCGTCTCCTCGATCACGGTGCCGTCCTTGAAGACGGCCACGCGGTCTGCCACCTGCAAGGCGAGCTCGATGTCGTGGGTGATCAGCAACACGCCGCCGCCCTGGCGGGCAAAGTCGCGCAGGTCCTGCAGGGCCTGCGCGGCCAGCTGCAGGTCCATGCCGGGCGTGGGCTCGTCTGCCACGATGAGCTTGGGGGCGTCCATGAGCGCGCAGCACAGCAGCACGCGGCGGGCCATGCCGCCGGAGAGCTGGTGGGGGTACATGCGCGCGACCTCCTCGCCCAGGCCGTAGCGTGCAAAGAGCTCGCGGCGGCGCTGGCTGCGTGCGGTGCGCTCGGCGGCCGTGGCGGCCCAGCCCTCCACCTGCTGGCCCACGCGCATGAGTGGGTCCAGGTGCGTCACGCTCTGCGGCACCAGCGATATGCCGCGCCCGCGCAGGGCGGCCAGGCTGGCGGCGTCTTGTTCGTGGCCGTCGAACCAGATGGTGCCGCGCACGCTGGCGTTGGGCTCGAACAGCCCGAAGATGCAGTCTGCCAGCAGGGTCTTGCCGCTGCCGCTGGCGCCCACCACGGCCAGCAGCTCGCCTTCGTGGACGGACAGCGAGAGGTCCTCGATCACCGGCACCAGGCGGCGCCTTGCGGCGAAGAAGGGCGCGTTGGGGTCGTACATCTCGAAGGCCACACTCAGGTGCTCGCAGGTGAGCAGGTGGTGGTGGCCGGGGTGCTGCGAGCGCGGCCCGTGGCTGTGGTGGTGATGCAGCTCTGCGTCCGCGTGCGGGCCGTGGCCGGCTGCGGGCGCGGGCGCGGGGGCTGTCCCCTCGCGTAGCGTTGCGCCGATGTTCGGCATCGTCGTATCCTGCAAGTTCGTCATGCTCATCCTCCCCTACTCCTGCGCGTGGCGCGGGCTCACCAGGCGGCGCAGGCACGATCCCGCCAGCTCGAAGAGCAGCACGGCGGCGATGAGCGCCAGACCCGGGAACACGGCCAGCCACCACATGCCGGCGGTGAGGTAGCTCATGGACTCGCTGAGGATGATGCCGATTGCCGGCTGTTCTGGGGACAGGCCAAAGCCCAGGAAGGTGACGGCGGCCTCGTGGAGTATGGCATGGGGGAAGAGCAGCACCAGGCCCACCAGGTACTGCGGCAGCACAAAGGGCAGCACGTGGGTGAGGGCGATGCGCGCGGGGCCGGCGCCCAGCTTGCGCGCCACGGCCACGTAGGGCGCGTTCTTGCACTGCAGGACCTCGGCGCGGATGACGCGCGTGAGGCTGGGCCAGTGCGTGAGCGCGACGCCGATGGCCACGCCCCAGAAGCCCTTGCCCAGGGCGTAGCTGATGAGTATGAGCAGCACGATGTGCGGGATGCCCATGCACAGGTCGATGAGCCAGGTGACAGCGGCGTCGACGCGCGGGCCGCCGAGCGCGGCGGCAGTGCCCAGGGCGAGCGCGATGAGCGAGGACGCCCCGGCGGCGAGCAGGCCCACCAGCACGCTGGTGGAAAGCCCCGCCAGGGTGCGCGCGAGCATGTCGCGGCCCATCATGTCCGTGCCGAAGGGATGCTGCAGCGAGGGGGCCAGGCCCTTGGCGGTGAAGTCGGCGAGCTGCGCGGCGTCTTGGCAGCTCAGGCCGGCGATCACCAGCGCGGCCAGCGCCAGCAGCGACGCAGCGCAGGCGGCAAGCGAGGCCCGGCGGCCGCCCAGCAGGCTGGGACGTGCCGGCGCATGCAGCAGCGGCGCGGCGGCCTCGCGGGGGATGTCAGCGCTGCTCACGGGCACCCCCTTCCTTGATGCGCGGGTCGAGCACGCCGTAGAGGATGTTGGCCGCCAGGTTGCCCGCGAACACGAGCGCGGCGCTCACCAGGGCGATGGCCACCAGCAGCGGGGCGTCTCCGCCCAGGCCGGCGGTGACGGCCGCCTGTCCCAGGCCGGGGTAGGAAAAGACCTGCTCGACCAGCACGGAGCCGCCGAATATCTCGGAGATGCTCGCACACTGCAGCGTGAGAGCCGGCAGCGCCAGGTTGCGCAGGCCGTGGCGGCGCAGGGCCTGCCAGCTGCTGGCGCCGCGGGCGCGGGCAAAGCGGATGTAGGGTTCCTGCAGGACGTCGATGGTCTTCTCGCGCGTGTGCAGCGCGATGTTGGCCACGCCCACCATCGAAAGCGTGAGCGCCGGCAGCACCATGCACTGCAGCTGCTGGAAGACGGTGACCTGGGACGCCGGCACGCCGATGGGCGCGGAAAATCCCAGCGGGAACCAGCCCAGCCCCACCGCGAAGACCATGAGCATGATGAGCCCCACCCAGAAGGCGGGCGTGGAGGCCAGCAGGTAGCAGTAGCCGCAGATGAGCTTGTCGACGACGCTCCCCTTGCGCGCGCCGGCGGCAACGCCCAGCGCAAAGCCCAGCACGCCGCTGATGAGCCAGGCAGCGGCAAGCAGCAGCAGGGAATTCGCCGCGCGCGTGGCGATCACCTGCGTCACCGGCGCGTTGTAGCGCAGCGAGGTGCCCCAGTCGCCCGTGACAAAGGCACCGGCCCAGTTGAGGTAGCGCTCCCAGATGGGTAGGTCGGCGCCCCAGTAGCTGGCCAGCTGGGCGCGCTTTTCCGCGCTCATGCCCAGCAGACCGTTTTGGCCCACGTTGGCTTGCACGGGGTCGATGGGAGACAGCCCCACCAGGGCAAAGGTCACCACGCTCACGGCAAGCATGAGCAGGATGAAGCGGGCAAGCTGGCGCCCTATGCTGCGCGCGTTGAGCTGGATGGTGCTGCCTTTCTGCGATCTGAGCGGTGCGGCGGGGTGGGCGGCGCGGGGGCGGCTGCCCGCTGGCGCCTAGGCCCAGCTCCAGCGGTCGACGTTGTTGACGAGCGACCAGCCGTGCCCGTGGGGGTGCGGCTTTTGCTGGGCGACCTTCAAACCGCTGCGCTGGAAGTAGAGGTGGTCGATGTTGGCGAGCCAGACCCAGGTGGCAGCGCCCTTGGGTGCCTCGCCGTCCTGCGCCTGCTCGTCCCACATGGCCAGGCGGTACTCATTGTAGGAATCCTCCAGCGTGGGCGCAGCCAGAGCGGCGTCCAGGTGGCCGTCGACCACTGCGCTGTCGTAGGCGGCCACGTTGCCCCAGCCGCTCGAGTAGCTCAGCTCGTAGAGCTCGACGGGCGAGTTCGAGCCCCAGCCCCACAGGATGGGGGTGTCGAACTGGTGCGGGTAGAGGTCGGTATCCCAGTCGCCGCCCTTCACGCTCACCTCGATGCCGATGCCGGCCATCTGGTTGGCAAACTCGTAGGCCAGCGCCTGGCGGGTGGAGTCGCCCGCTGCGTAGAGCAGCTCGAACGAGGCGCGGGTGCCGCCCTTGGCCAGGATGCCGTCGTCGCCAGCCTTCCAGCCGGCCTCCGCCAGCAGGCGCTGGGCCTCCTCCACGTTGCGCTCGACCTTCATGTCGTCGCTGCTCCAGGGCATGCCGTCGCCCACGCTGTAGGCGGCGCTGCCGTAGCCGCTGAGCACGTTGTCGATCATGGTCTGGCGGTCGACGGCCAGGTTCATGGCGCGGCGCACGGCGATGTCCGCGGTCACGTCGTTGCCCACGGGGTGCGCAGCGCCGTCCATGCCGAGGCGCTCCTTGCTGCCGGCCGGGCGCGTGGGCAGCGAGATGCCGCGCGAGTCGACGCTCGCACACTCGAAGAGCTCGTAGCCCTGGGGCACCTTGTCTGCCATGAGGGCGGAGGTGTAGGCGATGTCGACCTCGCCGGCCTTGCAGGCGGCCAGCGCGGCGTCTTCCTCCATGAAGACGACCACCACGCGCTGCATGAGCGGGGCCTCGCCGTAGTAGCTGGGGTTGGCGGCAAAGATCACCTGCTGGCCCTGGTCCCACTGCTCAAGCAGGTAGCGGCCGCTGCCGATGGGCGCGGCGCCGTAGTTGGCGGAATAGCCGGCCTCCGGCACGATGCCCAGCACGGCCAGGGTGTAGAGCAGGGCGTTGTTGGGCTTGGCCATCTTCAGCTCAAGCGTGTAGTCGTCCTTTGCCACGGCCTCCTCGACCATGGAGAGGTCTGCCTGGGAGTTGGCGGAGCCGATGACAGTGTTGATGGTGAAGGCGGCGTCGCGCGCAGTGAGGGGCGTGCCGTCAGAGAAGACCACGTCCTGGCGCAGGGTGAAGGTCCAGGTCATGCCGTCGCTCGAGCAGCCGTAGTCTGTGGCGAGGTCCGGGGTGAACTCGAGGTTCTCGTCTGTGGTGATGAGGGTCGACTGGATGAGGGGCTCGTGCACGTGCTCGCCGCACCCCCAGGCGATGCAGGGGTCGAAGCCGGCCGCGGGCTCCGAGCTGGGGCTCATGGCGACGACAACCTGGGAGGTATCGGTGGCGGAACCAGAGCCGCCGTCGCCCTTGGAGCATCCAGCGAGGCCCGCCCCCGCCGCACCAACTACAGCAGTCAGACCCAGGACCTTGAGCAGGGAGCGGCGCGTGAGCATGTTCATGGGAGCCTCCGTGAGATTCATACGAATTACGATTTCGTATGAAGAGTACCACTCCACCACGCTGGAGTTCACACGAATTCCGTTTTCTTCATACCCACCCCGCCAACGGCACCCGCGGCGGGCCGCGGGGGAGGCAGCGGGCGGGACGGCCTGCGCACCCGGTCTTCCTCCGCCTCGCCGCGCCTGCGGAACTCGCTCGCTGCGCTCGCTCAGACAGTCCTCGGCCCCGCGGCGAGGCTCCGTCAGACCTGCTCCGGCAGTACCCGCCCGCCGCCTCCCCCGCGCCCCGCTGCGGTTGCTGGTCAAGACGGGGCTGCTTTTGGTGTTTTCTGTCCACAAGAGGCCCGCATTTGGTGCTGCTACTTTTACGAACACCAAAAGCTCGCCTGTTGTGGACACTGGTGCCTGCGCACTCGCGCCACGCCTGGTGTCTCAGGGGTGGGGTATTATTGCCGGCATGAGTATGGATGGTATGGATAGCCTCTTTGCAGAGGTCGACAGGGAGACCCGCTTCAACGCGGCGCCTCTTGCCGTGCGCATGCGCCCGCGCACCATGAACGAGGTCGTAGGGCAAGAAGAGGCCGTGGGCAAGGGCACCTGGCTGCGCCGCGCCATCGAGAAGGATGCGCTTTCCTCGGTGATCCTGTACGGCCCGGCCGGCACGGGCAAGACCTCCATCGCGCATGTGATCGCGCAGAGCACCAACGCCGTCTTCGTCGAGGTCAGCGCCATCACCGGCAGCGTCAAGGACCTCCGCAGGGAGATCGACGCCGCCAGCCAGCGCCTGCTGCTCAACGGCAAGCGCACCATCCTCTTCATCGACGAGATCCACCGCTTCTCCCGCAGCCAGCAAGACGCCCTGCTCCACGCGGTGGAAGACCGCATCGTCATCCTCATCGGCGCCACGACGGCGAGGTGAACTCCGCGCTCATCAGCCGCAGCCGCATCGTCGAGCTCAAGCCCATCGGCAACAAGGGCGTGCGCACCCTGCTTGAGCGCGCGCTGGAAGATGAGCGCGGCCTGAAGGGCGAGTACCAGATCACAGAAGAGGCGATGAGCGCCATCATCATCACCGCCGGCGGGGACGCGCGCATGGCGCTCACCACGCTGGAGCTAGCCGCTGCCCTCACCGAGCCCGGCGGCACGATAGACGCCCAACAGGTGCAAGAGGCAACGCCCCACCGCCAGCTGCCCTACGACAAGGACGGAGACACGCACTACGACGTCATCTCCGCGTTCATCAAGTCCATCCGCGGCTCTGACCCAGATGCCGCCGTCTACTGGCTGGCTCGCATGATCGAGGGCGGCGAAGATCCGCGCTTCATCGCGCGCCGGCTCATGATCTCTGCCAGCGAGGACATAGGCCTGGCAGACCCGCGCGCCCTGCCCATCGCGCACGCCGCCTTCAAGGCCGCCGAGGTCATCGG
>SFLO01000063.1 GCA_004553405.1 Coriobacteriaceae bacterium | reverse complement strand
CGCTTGGGACTACGCCTTGGGCCTGAGCGACAAGCCCGGCCTCTTCGACAGCTACTCCGTCAAGGGATCGCAGTTCAACACTCCCCTTCTGGAGTTTTCTGCCGCCTGCGCAGGCTGCGGAGAGACCCCCTACGCCAAGCTCCTCACCCAGCTCTTCGGCGAGCGCGTCTACTGGGCCAACGCCACGGGCTGCTCGCAGGCCTGGGGCTCCCCCTTCCCCGGGATCCCCTACACCACCTCCAAGCGCGGCTTTGGCCCCGCCTGGACCAACAGCCTCTTCGAGAACAACGCCGAGCTCGCCTACGGCATGCTCCTCTCTGTGCAGCAGCAACGCGAGGCCGAGAAGATGCGCGTAAAGCAGCTGGTCAAGAGCCTGAAGTGCGGCATGGCCAAGCTGCATGGCGACCGCGGCGACAACCCGGATCCGGCTTGCATGCAAGAGCTGCTGGGAGTGTGCGAGGATTACCTGGCTGCCTTCGACAGCTTCGAGGACTCGCGCAGCACGGCAGACGCCCTCGTCGAGGCTGTCGAGCGCCTCACCCCGCATCTGACGCGCAGCGCAGCGCGCTTTGGCGCCGAAGTAGTGCGCTACAAGGACCAGCTGGCCAAGAAGACCTTCTGGATGTTCGGCGGAGACGGTCTTCGATACCGAAGTTTACTCCAACACCGGCGGCCAGAGCTCCAAGGCGACCCCCGTGGGCGCGGTGGCGCAGTTCGCCGCCAGCGGCAAGAAGACCCGCAAGAAGGATCTGGGCGCCATCCTGATGAGCTACGGCAACGTCTATGTGGCACAGGTGGCCATGGGCGCAGACTATAACCAGCTGATCAAGGCACTCAAGGAGGCAGAGAGCTACGACGGCCCCGCCGTGATCATCGCGTATGCTCCCTGCGTCACCCACGGCCTCAAGTGCGGCATGCACGACGTTCAAGGAGAGATGAGGCGCGCCGTGGAGGCGGGCTACTGGCATCTCTACCGCTATGACCCGCGCAAAGATCAGCCCATGCAGCTCGACTCCAAGGAGCCGAGCACCAGCTTCCAGGAGTTCTTGGAGGGCGAGGTGCGCTATGCCTCGCTCAAGAGGAGCTTCCCCGAAGAAGCCGAGCGGCTCTTCGAGCTCAGCGCCGAAGACGCGCAGCGGCGCTACGAGAAGTACCGCGCGCTCGCAGACGGCGAGTAGACACCGCAAAGCGAGAAGGGCGAGGCAGCGGCCTCGCCCTTCTATTTGTTGTTGCAAGCTGGAGGTTTTAGATGCGAGGGATCTCGAGCATCTTCTGCTTGAGCTCTGCCTCCATGCGGCGCATCTCGACTTCGGCCTCGGCGCGCTTCTGGCGGCCCTCCTCCTGGATCTGCATGACCTCGTCGAAGGTCTTGATGAGCAGGTCGTTGGTGTTTTTGAGGGTCTCGATGTCGACGATGCCGCGCTCGGACTCTCGGGCGACCTCGACTGTGGAGCTGTGCAGCATCTCAGCGTTCTTGCGCAGCAGCTCGTTGGTCATGTCGGTCACGGCGTTTTGGGCGCGCACGGCTTCCTGCGAGTTGGCGATGCCCAGGGCGAGCACCATCTGGCTCTTCCACAGCGGGATGGTGTTGACGATGGTGGTCTGGATCTTCTCCACCATGGTGACCTCGTTGTTTTGCACCAAGCGGATCTGCGGGGCGGTCTGCATGGCGATGGTGCGGGTGAGGTCGAGGTCGGCGAGCTTCTTCTCAAAGCGCGTGCACATGGCCTCGAAGTCCTGGGCAGCCTGGGCGTCTTCTGCGCGGCCAGAGGCCTTGGCGGCGGCGATGAGCTCGGCCAGCTCGACCTCGCGCGCGTGGGCGAGCTTCTTCTTGCCCGCCAGGATGTACATCGTGAGCTCCTTGAAGTACGTGAGGTTGAGCTCGTACATCTTGTCGAGCATGGCCGCGTCCTTCATGAGGGTCATCTGGTGGCCCTGCAGCACCTTCACGATCTTGTTGACGTTGTCCTCTGCCTTGTCATAGCGGGCGCGCAGGCTCTCGATCTTGTTGGCGGTCTTCTTGAAGAAGCCGAAGAGACCCTTCTCCTCCTCTGCGTCGAAGGAGCGCAGCTCGGTGACCACATCGGTGATGAGGCCGCCCACCTCGCCCAGGTCCTTGGTGCGTACGTTTTCAAGGGCGCTCGAGGAGAAGTCGGCCATCTTCTTCTGGGCGCCGGCGCCGTACTGCATGACGGCGACAGAATCGCGCAGGTCGATCTGCTGCGAGAAGGCCTCGACCATGCCCTTCTCCTCCTCGGAGAGCATGGAGTCGTCGAGTGCAGCCGGGGACTGGGCCGTGATGGCAGCGACCTCTTGGATGACCGGTGCTGCAGGTGCCGCGTCAAGGACGGGCGTGAGCGTGAGGGTGGGCGTGGGGTTTGCGCTTTGAGTGGTGGTGCTCATTGGATCCATCCTTTCGTGTATGGCTTGGCCAAAGGCGCGGCGCCTAGGCGAGCTTCTCCTGAGTGGCAAAGGGGCTGTCGACCAAGCCCTCCTGCGCTAAGACGGTGTGAAGTACGGAGACGTCTGACGAGACGTCCCAGGCCATGTCGCGGAAGATCGAGTCGAGCAGCTTCTCGAAGGCGGTGGCCAGAGAGTCGAGCGCACCTTCGATCTCCCTCTTGGACTGCACGATGTTGTCGCCCTGGATGGGCTGAGCGTCGAGCTCGCGGTAGGCGTCGAGGAGCTTGACGGTGGTGGGCAGGTAGTAGTCCATGAGCTGGCCGAGGTCGGCGATCACCTGGGGCTGCTCTGCGGCGCGCTTGAAGATGATGCGCACCACGTCTTCGATCTGGTCGATCTTGCGGCTGATCTCTTCGCCGGGGATGGCTTCGTTGCTCAGGCGGATCTTGGCGATGTAGGCCTCACCACGCGCGAGTAGGGCCTTCTGCTCGGCGTTGAGGGGTGTGGCCTCCTGTTCTTGCGTCACGCTGTCTGCGATGCGCTCCTGGCGCTTGCGCTTGAGCTCGAGCTGCTGAGCCTGGCGATACTGCTCAAAACATGCCGATGTCATGATGATCATGGTCTGATCGTCGTCGAGCGCGGCCTGCTGGAAGAGCCCTTTGCGCAGCATCTTCTTCAGGCGCGCGAGCACCTTGGTCTCTGCGTCGCCCGTCACGGCGGCGATGTCTTTGATGTAGCGGTAGTCGCATACGCCGATGGCCTTGCGGTACTTGGAGAAGGCGCCGAGGAAGGAGGTCTTCACGATGCCGACCACCGTGGCCACCAGCCCCGCCAGGGCAAGCGCACCCAGCACGCCGGCGCTCACGAAGATGCCAAGGACAAGCGTCGAAATCGCGAGGGGCGTGAAGACGAGCAGGCCTAGCGCTCCAAAGACGATCATGCAGATGCTGCCGGCAAGGCGCGCGCCCGTGCGCGTGTAGAGGGCGTTTTCCTGCTGGGCGATCATCGCGCGCTGGCGGCGCTCAACGGCGCGCTCCCGGGCACGGCGCTGGCTGTCGAGATGACGCTCCCTCGTCTTGGCGCCCACGGCGGCATCCGGCGGGATGGGAGCGCGCTGATCGGCTGCGGCCTTTGCGGCAGCTTCTGCCTGGGTCTGGCGGTAGCTCTCCTGAGCCTGGGCGATGCTCCTGCCGATGTTTGCAGCAGCGATGTTGATGGATTGCTCGATCGTCTGCTGGAGCTTGCTGAAGTCCTGAGAGCCCACGGCGTCTTGCACGGCGTCGTGGATCTGCTCTCCAAAGTTCTTAGGTGAAGCCATCTTGTCCCCTCAGCCGGGCTGATGCCGGCATAACAAAAACACGTGTTTTCAATCTAGCACAAGAGCGCTCACAGCAGGTGCACCCCCAGCTTACAGCACGGAAACCAAGGCGTGCTCGCGCATGGGGCGTCAACCGCAACCTAGCAGATGCCAGCCTTTTGGATGGAGGCGACCGCTTGCGCGATGCGCTCCGGCGGAAGCACGAGCGCCATGCGCACATAGCCCTCTCCGCTGGGGCCAAAGCTCGCCCCGGGCGTCACCACAACGCCGGCCTTCTCCATGAGCTCCTCGCAAAAGTCCATGCTGCTGGTGCGGCCGCCGGGGATCTTGGCCCACACGAACATGGTGCCGTGGGCGTTGGGGCGCTCCCAGCCGATGGCCTCGAGACCATCGCAGAGCGCGTCGCGGCGGGCTTGGTACTGCAGGCGCTGCTCTTCGACCTGCTCGCGCGGGCCGGTGAGGGCGGCGATGGCGGCCTTCTGGATGGGATAGAACATGCCAAAGTCGATCTGGCTGCGCAGCTTGGCAAAGGCGCCTACAACGTCTGGGCGGCCCACTAGAAAGCCCATGCGCGCACCGGTCACGTTGAAGGACTTCGAGAGGCTGAAGAACTCCACGCCCTGCTCGAGCGCTCCCTCGAAGCGCAGGAAGCTGCCGCCGGCTGGGCCGTCGTAGACGATGTCGCTGTAGGCGTTGTCGTGCACGATCAGCAGGTTGTGCTCCTGGGCGAAGGAGATGATCTCGCGATAGACCTCAGGCGTGCCCACGCTGCCCACAGGGTTGGCGGGCAGCGAGACGACGATGTACTTGGCCTTGTCTGCCACCTCTGCCGGGATGTCTGCCACATGGGGCAGAAAGTCATGCTCGGCTCTCAAGGTGTAGTAGTAGGGCTGGGCACCGGCCATCACCACGCTGGCCTTGAAGACGGGGTAGCAGGGGTCGGGCAGCAAGACGATGTCGCCGGGGTTGCACAGAGTGAGGCCGAAGTGGCCCATGCCTTCCTGGGTGCCGCAGCACGATGCCACCATGTCCGGCGTGATGCCCTCGATGCCAAAGCGGCTGGCATAGTAGTCGCACACGGCCTGCTTGAGCTCCGGAAGGTCGCGCAGGCTGTACTTCCAGTTGGCGGGGTCTGCGCAAGCGCTTGCCAGGGCGTCCTTGACGTGCTGGGGAGGCACGAAGTCCGGCGTGCCGATGCTCAGGTTGTAGATGGTCCTCCCCTCCTCTTGGAGCTTGATGAGCTTCTCGTTGAGAGAGGCGAAGACCTCTTCGCCAAATTCGCCGATGCGGTCTGCAAAGCTGACGTTGAGCATGCTGCTTCCTCGTTGGTCGTGGTCGGGGTGTTCCCGTGCGAGGGCCTCCCCTCGCACTGGCTATCGCGCCATTCTACCAGTGCGCAGGCGGTGTCGCGGGGCCGCGGGCTGATGGCAGATGTCAATTGGCAGGCGCCCTCTGGGGCACGATGCCGGCTGCTGAAAACCCGTGACGCAGCCCCGGCACCGCGCTAGCTGGTCATTGAAACTGCGATTGCTGGTTATGGGGTAATCTGCAAAAAACTGGCAAACGTATTTTCGCTCAATCTTTCTACTCATTTTCGATTTCTATTTAATTCCCGCTTGCAGAACCAGTTTTCAAGTCATATAGCCCGTCAGCCGAGGGTCTCGTTCATGCTCCCGCTGCGGTAGCCCGCAAGGTCCATCGCAACGTAGCTGAAGCCGTACGAACGGAAGGCCGCCGTGACCTGCGTGCGCACATCCTCCCCTATCAGCCGCTGGAACTCGCTGGGCTCGACTTCGATGCGCGCCATGGTGCCATGCAGGCGAACGCGCACCTGGCGAAAGCCCAGCTCAACAAGCAGCTGCTCTGCCTTCTCAAGCATCTCGAGCTTGGCGGCAGTGATAGGCTCGCCGTAGGCGATGCGCGAGGCCAGGCAGGCAAGGGAGGGCTTGTTCCAGCTCGGCAAGCCCACATGCCTGGAGAGCGCCCGGATGTCGGCCTTGCTGAGGCCCGCGCTTCGCAGGGGGCTGGCAATCCCGAGCTCGCTGATAGCCTGCATGCCGGGGCGGTAGTCTGCCAGGTCATCGAGGTTGGAGCCCTCCATCACCACCGAGATTCCCTGTGCCGTCGCCTGCTCCTTGACCATGCCCAAAAGCTCGAGCTTGCAGAGGTAGCACCTGTTGGCAGGATTGGTAGAAAAGGCCTCGAGCTGAAGGCAGTCGAAGTCTATGACGAGGTGGCGCACCCCGAGGGAGCGGCAAAGGGCCTGGGCTTCGTCGAGTTCGCGTTGGGTGAAGAGGCGTGAGCGCACCGTGACGGCCAGGAGTTGATCTGCCAGTGCCTCGCGCGCGGCATAGAGCAGCAACGCAGAGTCCACCCCGCCGGAAAACGCGAGCGCCGCACTCCCGTAGCTCTCGAGCAGACGCAGCAGCTGCCGATAGCGTGCCAGCTGCTCAGGTGATGGG
>SFLO01000062.1 GCA_004553405.1 Coriobacteriaceae bacterium | reverse complement strand
TCAATCAGTGCTTTGATATCCGCATCCACTTCTCTTCTCCTCTCAGAACGGGAGGGCCTGCAGCGCATCGCCGCAGGCCCTCGGCTTCTCAACAAGCTCGTGCGCACGCGCTTATGTGCGCGGCAGGCGAGGTTATGCCGGGGGTCTTTGACATCGATCAAAGGCGTGGCAAACCAGAGATCGTTGCACGTCACGTAAAAGAAGAGGACGGTCCAGTCGGGGAAGGCGTGCTCGTCGGAGACGAAGTCGATGACGTAAGCGGAGTGGCTGGTGTTGCCGTCGATGCCCGTCCACGTGGTGGCGACCCAGTCCCAATGAGAATAGATATCCTCCAGGACGAATCGTTCGGCTATCGCCTGGTAAGCATGCTTCATCTCGTCCAGATCATCGACGGCAGGAAGAAGTCGCTCTCCTCCCCCATCTGAACCAAGAGCGCCGCTTCGTTTCTCCACGCGGTGTAAGTCTGTAGACCCGGGCTCAAATGAGGGGAGCGCTGGGTTTGGGAGTGGCGTCCTACTCTGTCGGCCTTGAATGTCGCCTTGAGCAGGTCTTTTGCGTTCCCAGACTGCAGGTAAAGCTTCTTTACCTCGACGCTAGTAATCAACACAAGCTCATGGCGCGCTTGATTCCTATCTCATAGGTAAAAGCTTGCGGAGATAACCAGACCTTTTACCCCAACTCTTGGCATGTGCAATTCCATACAAGGTCTACCTGAGCTCAAAGCTTAGGGTGCTCTACAGGTGAGGCAGTGTGAAGCTGCACTACGGCGCCGCTAAGCAAACTCAGCTCTCCTCCCCTCTTGACCGTGACCTTACGTCATTGCCTAGAGTTCCTCCCTGACCACAGAGCGAAGAGGAGGGAGCAGGAATGATCGTTTCATGGATGAGCACCAACAGGTGCAACCTGAAGTGCGCCCATTGCTATCAGGATGCAGACGAGGCAACGGGGCTGGAACTCACCACAGAAGAAGCCGAGTGCATGATCGACGAGATAGCAGACGCGGGCTTCAAGGTGATGATCTTCTCCGGCGGAGAGCCGCTCATGCGCAGCGACATCTTCCAGCTGGCGGCACACGCCCGCTCCAAGGGCCTGCGCCCGGTGTTCGGCACCAACGGCACGCTCATCGACGTGCCTACGGCACAGCGCCTCAAGGAGGCAGGAGCCTGCGCAATGGGCATCTCCATTGACAGCCTCGACCGAGCCCGTCATGACGAGTTCCGCGGCGTCGAGGGGGCCTTTGAGCAGACCCTTGCGGGGATCGAGGCCTGCAAGGCCGTCGGGCTGCCATTCCAGATTCACACAACCGTGATGGATTGGAACAAAGACGAGGTCTGCAGCATCACCGACTACGCCCAGAGCCTGGGTGCCATCGGGCACTTCATCTTCTTCCTCGTCCCTGTAGGCAGGGCCGAGGGCCTGCGCGAGACCATGCTCGCCGCACAGGAGAACGAGGAGCTCCTCACCCAAATCATGAGGAAGTCAGCCGAAGTCGACATCGCGGTGAAGCCCACCTGCGCACCGCAGTTTACGCGCATCGCGCGCCAACTTGGCGTTGCCACGCCGTACGAGCGCGGCTGTATCGCGGGCCTGAGCTACTGCGTGGTGGGCTCGGAGGGCATCGTGCGCCCGTGCGCGTACATGACGCAGAGCGCCGGCGACGTGCGCGAGCTGGGCTTCAAGAGAATCTGGGAGGAAAGCTCGCTCTTCAAGACACTGCGCACCGAGGCCTACAGCGGCGCGTGCGGCAGTTGCGACTACAAGGGCGGCTGTGGAGGCTGCAGGGCGCGCGCTGCAGGCTATCACGCCGGAGACGTCCTTGCCCAAGACGACTGCTGCGCGCACAGCCTGGGCCTGGGCGCATAAGCGCATTTCACAAGCAAGAAAGAGGAAGATACGATGAACATGATCAACACATCTGGCAGGGTGCTCAAAGCCCTTGCAGCTGCGCTGGCGCTGGCAATGGCACTCTCGGCGCTGCTGCTGTTGCCCGGGTGCACCCAGGGCAAGCAAGGCGCTGCGCCAGCGGGCCAGGCAGCTGGCTACACCTTTACCGACGACATGGGAAACACCGTCACCGTTGAGAGCTGCGATGCAGTGGTTGCCTGCATGGGCAGCTTTGCCAACTGTTGGGAGCTCGCTGGCGGCACATTGGCAGGCGCCTCGAGCGATGCCTTCGAGAGCTATGGCATCGGGCAAGACGTGGCAAACGTGGGCGACTTCACCGCCCTCAACCTCGAGGCCATCATGGCGCTCGACCCCGACTTCGTTATATTGACGGCTGGCACCGGTGGGCGCGGCGAGGACTCCAGCCAAGCGCAGGTGCAGGCTCAGCTTACCGAGGCCGGCATCCCCGCAGCGCTCTTCAAGGTGAGCACCTTCGAGGACTACCAGCGCATGATGGAGATCTTCTGCGCTATCACCGGCGACCAAGAGGCATACGAGCGCAACGTGGGCAGCGTCGCCAGCTCGATCGAGAGCATCGTGGCAAGCGTGCCTGCGCGTGAGCAGGCACCCACGGCCCTGCTCGCCATCACCTACAGCGGCGGCATCCGCGCTCAAGCAGAGATCACGCAGACGGGCGCGATGCTCCAGCAGCTGGGCGTCGAGAACATCGCCGTGCAAAACCGCAGCCTGCTCTCCGACTTCCAGATGGAGGCCCTGCTCCAGGCAGACCCCGACTACATCTTCCTCATCTCTATGGGCAACACCCAGGAGGATGCAGACAAGGCATACAAGGCCCTGGTGGCGGACAACCCCGCCTGGCAGGAGCTGAGTGCCGTGAAGAGCGGCAACTGCATCATGCTCCCTGCGGAGGGCTTCCTCTACAAGCCCAATGAGAAGTGGGCGGAGAGCTACCAGACGCTCTTCGACTATCTCTACAAATAACGCGCAGACCCGAGCCCCACGCCCCCTATGAAGCGCTTCTCTCACATACCGCCGCTGGCCGGCCTTGCCGCCTCTGCCGCGCTGCTCCTGGCAGCAGTGTGCCTGAGCCTGTGCACGGGCGTCTCCAACGTGGGCCTGGCCGATTGGCTGGCGCTTCTCGGGGGGCAGGGTGCAGAGGGCACCTCGGCCAGCATCCTCCTTGCCATACGGTTGCCGCGCGTGCTGGGCGGCGTTTTGGCAGGGTCGGCTCTCGCGGTTTCTGGCGCGCTGCTCCAAGCTGCACTCAACAACCCTCTGGCCAGCGACAACGTAGTCGGCATCAACGCGGGCGCGGGCTTCAGCGTGCTGCTGTGTTCGTCTGCGCTCCCCCTGGCCCTGCAGCTTGTTCCCATCGCCGCCTTCGCGGGGGCCTTTGCCGCTGCGATGCTGGTCTTGCTGTTGGCAAAGCTCAAGAACGACTCACGCCTCACCGTCATCCTGGCAGGCGTCGCGCTCACGAGCATCTTCTCTGCCGGCATGAACCTCGTCCTCATCGTCGACCCAGATGCCTACGTCGGCTCTGCGGCCTTTCTCATCGGAGGCCTCTCGGGCGTGACGCTCGGGCAGCTCGGCGTCCCGGCTGCGATCATCCTCGCCTCCCTTGCCGCAAGCATGCTCGTTTCAAACTCGCTCAACATCATGGCATTGGGCGATGAGACCGCCCATGCGCTGGGCATGAACGTGGAGCGCCGGCGCATGACGGTTATGGCGCTTGCCTCCCTGCTGGCGGCAGCTGCAGTGTGCATCGCCGGCTTGCTGGGTTTTGTTGGGCTCGTCGTCCCCCATATGGTCAGGTACCTCTTGGGCAGCGACAACCGCGTGGTAGTCCCCATGTCTGCCGTGTTGGGAGCCGGCATCGTGTGCCTCTGCGACCTCGTTGCGCGCACGGCGTTTGGCTCGTACGAGCTGCCTGTGGGCATCATCATGGCCTTCATAGGCGGTCCGTATTTCATCTACCTCATAGCGAGGAAGGGCGGTGTGCTCCGTGGATGACCGGTGCTTGGAGGCGCGGGGCCTCTCGTTCTCGTACGGCAGCGCCTCGTTCATCGAAGAACTCGACCTCGTGCTCCCCCCGGGGCAGCTCACGGCAGTGCTGGGCCCCAACGGCAGCGGCAAGTCGACGCTGCTGAAGCTCTTCGACGGCCTGCTCGAGCCCAGCTGCGGCGAGGTGCGCGTGGGAGGAAGGCTGCTGAAGAGCCTCAGAGCCGCCGAGCGCGCGCAGCTCGTTGCCTATCTGCCGCAGGAGGCTCCCTGCCCTTCGATGACAGTGCGCAGTTACGTGGCCTGCGGGAGGCACCCCTACACGGGCATGGGTGGGAAGCTGGACCCGGAGTCCTGGCAGCGTGTGGATGCCGCTCTGGAGCGCGTGGGCCTGGAGCAGCTGGCAGGGCGGGATATGGCCGAGCTATCTGGAGGGCAGCGGCAGCTGGCCCGGCTTGCGCTGGTGATAGCCCAGGACACTCCGATTGTCTTGTTGGACGAGCCTGTCACCTACCTCGACATCTCTGCTGCTCACAAGCTCATGGCCATCGCTCGCAGCCTTGCCAAACACGAGGGGAAGACAGTCGTTGTTGTGATCCACGACATAGAGTTGGCCCTGCGCTACGCCCAGAAGGTGGCACTGATGCACAAGGGCGTGCTGAAGGGGGTCTTCACAGCTGAAGAGGCAGCGCTCTCGGGACTTTTGGAGCGGGTCTTCTCCATGCGCGTCGTGCCGATACCAGGCGAGGCCCCCGGCAGCTACGCAGTGGTGCCCAGGGACGACCCCTGTAGGCCTAGCGCTTTTCCTGGAGCCCTTCCAGGCAGGCATTGAGGTAGAGCAACGTGCGCTTTTGGAGCGACTCGTAGAGCGTGCAGCCTTTGGAGGCTGCCCCAGAGCGCATCTTGCCCAGGCCCACCAGGGCGCGCTCATTGCCGCCGAGCTCGGCAAAGCGCTCCGCCAGCTCCAGTGCGCGCTGGTCGCTCGCAGGAACCTCGCTTTGCATAAGCTCGATGGCGTCGCTCATGAGCTTGTGCCAGCTCATCACCTCCGCCCTGCCGAGCCCCTGCTCCTCGGGGGCGTCTTCGTCGACGAGCGTCTCCCAAAACGCCTGGGCGCTGTGCTGGGAACGCTCGATGAGCTGCGCGGCCGAACCCCAGCGAGGCTCACCGCTGTCGAGGAGCTGCTCGAGCCTCTTAAGAGTCGACATGCGCTCCATGAGCTTCAAGAGCTCTCCATCGAGCTCGCCTAAGCTCTGCTCGACAGCCTCGCGCAGCACCTGGGTGCACTCGCCGTCCTCTCGCTTGATGTCTGCCAGTGATTTGCCCAGGTACTTGAGCACGAGAATCCTCTGGAGCAGCTCCACATCGCCCTCTGCGTACAGGCGCTGGTTGGAAGAGCCGATCTGCGAGGGAGGCAGCAGGCCCCGTTGGTCGTAGTACTGTATGGCTCTCACGGTGATACCCACCCGCTTTGCGAGCTCCCCAACGGTCATGTATTCGTCTTCCACGCTCAATATCCCCCTGCACATGGCCTCTCGATGATCCTCCTCAGTATGCATAATCGTACACACAGAGCCCAGCGCTTAGGGGCACATGTACGCCACACATGCCAGAAAACCCTTGCACGGGGAGCAGCGGACCAAGGCGCATGTCTGTGCTGACGTAGAAGGACTTACATCGCATGGTTTTGAAGGCGGCGGGCGCGCGCTACAAGGTCCGCATCACGGCCTTCAGCAAGACGCACGAGCGCGGCTCC
>SFLO01000061.1 GCA_004553405.1 Coriobacteriaceae bacterium | reverse complement strand
AGTAGAAAAGGAGGGGCGGCGATACCGCATCGCCGCCCCTCCCCCAAATTAGCCGCTAAATCGACAGGCGCTAGCGCTGATTCAGGCTGCTAGGCCAGCTCGAAGCCGTACTCCTGCCAGATCTTCTGGGCGTCTGCGTTGTTCAGGCAGAAGTCCAGGAACTCGGCCGCTGCATCTGCGTTGGCAGAATCGGCGATTGCAGCGCCGGGATAGAGGATGTCCTTGTGGGAGTCAGCCGGAGTGGTGAAGACGGACTTGATGCCCTCGTAGCGGTAGAGGTCGGAAGTGTAGACCAGGCCCACATCGCACTGGCCCTCGTTGACATAGGAGGCGACGGTGCCGACCTTGTCTGCGCCGTCGTTGATCTTGTTGGCGATGGACTTGTCGTAGGTGACGGTAATGGTGCCGTCGTCAGCGGTCTTGGTGGTGCACAGGCCGGCAGACTCGAGGGCCTGGACGGCGTACTTGCCAGCGGGGACAACGTTGGGGTCGCCGATGGCGATGGAGGTGATGGCGTCGGAGGCGAGGTCCTTGAGGCTGGATACGGTGATGGTGGAGTCTGCGCCCGCAACGACGACCAGGTCGTTGACGAACATGTTGGTGGCAGCGCCCTCGGCCACGAAGCCGCCGGCAACGGCCTTGTCCATGGTGCCGGTGGAGGCGGTGATCAGGATGTCGGCAGAAGCACCGCCCTCAAGCTGGGCAACGAGGTCGCCAGAGGCCTTGAACTGGGTGTCTGCGAAGGTGACGCCGGTCTGCTCGGTGTAGAGGGCCTGAACCTCGGGCAGGGCCTTCTCAAGGGAGTTGGCGGCAAAGACCTGCAACTCGACGGCGGGCTTTGCATCCTGGCCGGCATTGCCGGAGCCGCTGTTGCCACCGCAACCGGCCAGACCGAAGCATGCGACGAGGCTCAGGGATGCTGCAGTTGCAACGATGCCCTTGGTGAAGGTACGACGATTCATGGTTCTTCCTCTCCTTGAACGTGCCCGCGCTTGCAGAAGCGCGCGAACAATAAATCTTTGCGGACTATAATCTGCCGCAAGGACTATTCTTCACGTTTAATAATCTTGAGTCAAGAATAATTTTAGACTCAACAGAGATTATTTCTTTTGATGGAGCGAGACGGCCTAGCGCAGAGCGCTGAGGAAACGCGGCTTGCCGGCGAGGTCGGCATACACCTGCACGTTGCGCAGGCCGCTTGCTTCGGCGCGGCGGCGGGCCTCCTCCAGGCAGGTCTCGTGCAGCTCGCAGGCGAAGAAGCCGCCGGGGGCGAGAAGCTCTCTGGCAACGCCGAGCAGGCGGTTGAAGAAGTCCAGGCCGTCTGCTCCCCCGTCGAGGGCCAGCGCGGGCTCGAAGCCCAGCACCTCGCGGCTCAGGCCCTCCATCACCGCCGTGGGTATGTAGGGCGGGTTGCTCACCAGCATGTCGAAGGGACCCTCGACGCCTTTCGCACAGTCTGTCTGCACGATCTGAACCAGCTTCGAAAGCTCTAGCACCTCGGCGTTGCGGCGCGCGCAGGCAACGGCTTGCTCGGAGATGTCCGTCGCCGTCACGCGGGCACCGGCCTCCCTGGCAAGCGACAGCGCGACGCAGCCCGTGCCGCAGCCCACCTCCAGCACGCGCGGCTCTCCGAGGCCCTCCCCCTTGGCATGGGCGATGGCAAGCTCGACGAGGAGCTCGGTTTCTGGGCGCGGGATGAGCACGCCGGGAGCCGTGCGCACGATGATGTGGCGGAAGGCAGCCTCGCCCGTTACGTACTGCAGGGGCTCGCCCGCCGCACGGCGGCGCAGGGTCTGCCGCAAGACGTCGCGCTCGGCCATGGAGAGGGGCTTGTCGTAGAAGGCGTAGAGCTCCACGCGGCTCATGCCCGTGGCATTGCTCATCAGCCACTCGGCGCTGCGCGAGGGGTGCTCGTCGCCATGGCGCTCGAGATACTCCGTGCACCAGGCGAGGGTGCGCTGGACGGTCCACAGCTCTTCGTTGGGCATGGCGGCTCCTTTGGGCGGTGCGGGTAAGAAGGCCCCGCACCCCCGGCGAGGGGATGCGGGGCCGAAGGTGCGGGCGTGTGCCGGGGCCGCTCTTACTCGGCTTCTCCGGCGGTTGCGGCCTCGAGCCTGGCGGCGCGGTCTGCAGCGGCGAGGTTCTCGATGAGGTCGGCAAGGCCGTCTGCGTTCAAGACGCCGTTGTAGGTGCCGTTGTAGCCGATGCGGTGGTCGGTCACGCGGTCCTGCGGGCCGTTGTAGGTGCGGATCTTCTCGGAGCGGTTGCCGCCGCCGATCTGGCTGCGGCGGTCTGCGCCCAAGGCCTCCTGCTGTTCCTGGAGCATCTTGTCGTAGAGGCGGGCGCGCAGCACCTGCATGGCAGCCTCGCGGTTTTGGATCTGGGACTTCTGGTCCTGCGACTGAACCACCAGGCCGGTGGGCAGGTGGGTGATGCGCACGGCGGAGTCCGTGGTGTTGACGCACTGGCCGCCGGGGCCGCCCGCACGGTAGACGTCGATGCGCAGGTCCTCCTGCTTGATGTCGATTTCGATGTCGTCTGCCTCGGGCAGGACGGCGACGGTAGCCGTGGAGGTCTGGATGCGGCCCTGGCTCTCGGTCTTGGGGACGCGCTGGACGCGGTGCACGCCGGACTCGAACTTCATCGAGCTGTAGACCTTGTCTCCCAGCATCTTGAACTCGATCTTGGAAAAGCCGCCCTGGTCGGAGGGGTTGGAGTCGATGACCTCGATCTTCCACTTCTTGCTCTCTGCGTAGCGGCTGTACATCTTGAAGAGGTCGCCTGCGAAGATGGCGGCCTCGTCGCCGCCGGCGGCAGAGCGGATCTCGACGATGATGTCCTTCTCGTCGTTGGGGTCTGCCGGCAGGAGCATGAACTTGATCTCCTCCTCGAGGGCGGGCAGCTGGGGCTCGATCTCGGCGATCTCCTCCTGCGCGAGCTCCTTGAAGTCCGGGTCGGACTCGTTCTTCAACACGTCCTTGGCATTGGCCAGCTGGTCGCTGAGGCTCACGTACTGGCGGGCGTGCTCGACGAGCTCCCTCTGGTTGGCATGCTCCTTGGTGAGCTTGGTGTACTCCTTCATATCGGCCATGACAGCCGGGTCTCCCAGCTTGGCCTCCAGGGCCTCGTAGGCCTCGATGATCTTGGTGAGCTTGTCGTACATGCTCTGTGTTCCTCACTACTCTGTGTAATAACGCAAGGATTGATTATGCCACGCTGCGCGGGTATGCGCGAGCGCGCCCTTGGCTCAAAAAGGGCGTGTTTCGGTGCTCGGAACGCGGGAACCTAGTTGAACTTGAAGATCCTCTGGGCCAGGTGGTAGCCGCCCAGCAGGATGCGGTCGCCCGCTTTGCCGTGCAGCTGCATCGCCGCCCCGAGGGCGCTGCGCTTCACGCGGCGGTACATCTTGGCGTCGTGCTCCTCGAGGTAGCGCCAGATGCCCTCGCGTAGCAGCTCCTTGTCCTCGCGCTCGCTCATCATGCTGAAGACGGTGCAGATAGCCATCATCATGGTGAGGTAGCTGTACATGTAGCTGCGCAGCTTCCTGCTCTTGACGTCGCGCTCCAGGTGGTAGGCGTCGATCATCTCGCGCGTGATGCGCAGCTGCTGCTCGATGCGCCCGACCATCACCTGCTCGTTGACAGACTGGTCCTCGCGCCCGATGAAGTAACGGTAGAGGTCGACGTCGAGGTAGTAGATGCGGTTGCAGAAGGGCAGCGGCTTATAGACGAAGATGTTGTCCACGTAGAAGGTGTGGCGCGGCAGGTTGAGGTCGACGGCACGCAGCATCTCCGTGCGGTAGACGACGCTGTGCATGAGGATGTACTGGCTGGGGTTGAAGCGTCCCACCTCGTCCCAGGAGAAGAGCCTGTCAACCGGAAGCACGTGGCGGTAGCGCATGGGTTCTTGGGTGTTGGTGGTGGTGTGCTCGTAGACGTAGTTCACGACCATGAGGTCGAGGGGCTCCTCCTGATACTCGCGCAGCTTGGCGAGCATGTGGCAGTTCGAGCCGTTGTCGAGCCAGTCGTCGCTGTCGACCACCTTGTAGTACAGGCCGCGCGCCTCCTCGAGGCCCTTCATGACGGCGGCGCCGTGACCTCCGTTCTCCTGATGGACGGCGCGGACGATGCCCGGATAGGCGGTCTCCCACAGCTGGGCCTTCTCGAAGGTGTTGTCCTTGGCAGAGCCGTCATCGACGACGATGATCTCTATGTCGTCGCAGTTGCACGCCAGGATGGACTCGATGCAGTGGTCCATGTACTCGGCGGAGTTGTAGCAGGGGATCGCATAGGTGATGAGCTTTTCGGGCAGGGGCTGGATCTGCGCCTGGTCGGGCGATCCCGCCTCCCTGTTCTTGCGGTTGATGAGGGTCACGTGCAGCGTCCTTTCTACGGGTGCTTCCCGGCAATGATACGCCACTGCGCACAAAGAGCGCCCCGCGTCGGCTTCTCTGCACAAGAAGCGGCCCCGCTCGCCGCGCGAGCAGGGCCGCTCTCAACTCATGCTGCCGTGATCGTCTTAGACGTAGAAGAGCATGTCGTTGTAGGTCGGGAAGGGCCAGTAGTCCCTGGAGACGACGAGCTCCATGGAGTCTGCTGCCTCGCGCAGCTGGAGCATGGCGGGCTTGACCTTGTCGCGGTAGGCGAAGGCCTGGGCGGAGTCGTCACCGGCTGCGGCTGCCTCCTCGCGGGCAGCGGCGAGGGCCTCGATGCCGGCGCTGATGGCGTCTGCACCGGCAGAGAGCTTCTCAAGCAGGGTGGTCTCGGCCTTGACGCTGATGGCAGAGGAGACAGACTGCTTGGTGGCCGCGGTGGAGGCGACGTCGCCGCTGTAGTCGAGCACGGCGGGCAGGATCTGCTGGGATGCCATGTCGAGCATGGTGAGGGCCTCGATGTTGAGTAGCTTGGCGTAGATGCCCATCTTGACCTCGTAGCGGGCGCGGGTCTCGGTGGCGCTCATGACGCCGAACTCCTCGAAGAGGTCGATGTTCTTCTGCTGGAGGTAGGCCTGCATGGCGTCCGGGGTGTTCTTGTTGTTGGCCAGGCCGCGGCGCTCTGCCTCGATGGGCCACTCGTCGCTGTAGCCGTTGCCGTTGAAGACGATGCGCTCGTGCTCGTTGAAGACGCGGCGGATGATGTCCATGGCCGCTGCCTCAACGTCCTCTGCCTGCTCGAGGATGCCCGCGTACTCCTTGAAGGACTTGGCCACCGCGGTGTTGAGCACGGTGTTGCAGCTGGAGAGGTTGACAGACGAGCCGGGCATGCGGAACTCGAAGCGGTTGCCGGTGAAGGCGAAGGGGCTGGTGCGGTTGCGGTCGGTTGCATCCTGGGAGAGATGCGGCAAGACATCGCTGCCCAGGTCCATAAGCTTCTTGGCGCTGGCAGCGGGGTCTTCGCCCTTGGCGATGGCCGCGCGGATGGACTCGAGCTCGTCGCCCAGGAAGATCGAGATGATGGCGGGAGGAGCCTCGTTGGCACCCAGGCGATGGTCGTTGCCAGCGGTGGCGACGGTGGCGCGCAGGAGCTCCTGGTAGTCGTCCACAGCCTGGAGCACGGCGGCCAGGGTCAGCAGGAAGATGGTGTTGTTGGCGGGATCCTTGCCCGGGGAGAGCAGGTTCATGTCGGGCGTGGCGATGGACCAGTTGTTGTGCTTGCCACTGCCGTTGACGCCTGCGAAGGG